>NZ_JBFAZW010000022.1:0-116457 GCF_040682015.1 Dactylosporangium sp. NPDC051485 | reverse complement strand
GGGGCGCCTCGGCCGGCATCGAGGCGAGCCTGGCCGAGGCCGCGTTCATGGGCCTGACCGGCTTCGACGGGCTGACCGCCTACGGCCGGCTGCTGCTGGCCGAGCTGCAGGCCGATGGCCTCGACCCCGAGGATCCGCTGGGCATCGGCGCCGCGGACGGCTTCGCGCTGGCCGGCTCGGCCGCGCTACTCGACACGCTGCTGCCGGCCCCGGTCGACCACGTGCTGCTGCAGGCCGACCTCTCGGTGATCGTGCCCGGCCCGCCGGAGCCCGCCCTGGCCGGCGAGCTGGAACTGCTGGGCCAGCAGGAGTCGGCCAGCGTCTACCGGATCACCGCCGAGTCGGTGCGCCGCAGCCTGGACGCCGGCTACTCGGCCGCCGACCTGCACGCGCTGCTGGCCCGCCGCTCGCGCACGCCGGTGCCGCAGACGCTGACGTATCTCGTCGACGACGTCGCCCGCCGCCACGGCGGGATGCGGATCGGCTCGGCCAACTCCTACGTGCGAAGCGACGACGAGTCGATGATCGCCGAGGTGCTCGCCGACCGGCGGCTGCAGTCGCTCGGCCTGCGCCGGCTGGCCCCCACGGTGCTGGCCTGCCGCCACACGCCGGCCCGGCTGCTGGAGGCGCTGCGCGACGCCGGCTACCCGCCGGTGCAGGAGGACTCGACCGGCGCCGCCGTGCTGACCCGGCCCAAGGCCCGGCGGGGCTCACCCCGGCCGACGTGGGCCGCCAGGGGCGTCGAGGATCCCACCGCATCGGTACGGCTTTCCCCACCGCGCCTGGCCGGGGTCATCGAGCAGATCCGCCGGGGCGACGCGGCGGCCCGGGTGGCGCGGCGGGCCCCGGTGACGGTGCGGGCCAACGGGGCCAACGGCGCATCGCACACCGAGGCCCTCGAGGTGCTCCAGCAGGCGCTGCGGGACAAGACGCGGGTGTGGGTCGGGTACGTCGACGCGCACGGGGCCACTGCGTCGCGGCTGGTCCGGCCCGTCTCGATGGGGTCGGGGTACCTGCGGGCGGAGGACGAGCGCACGGAGATGCTGCACACCTTCGCGCTGCACCGCATCACGGGAGCGGTTCCCGAGTCGGAGGTCTGAGCGCTCTTCGCCCGCTCGCACCGCGCCGATCGCGTCGGTGAGCGTCGCCGCGCACCTGTTCGCGGCTCAGGTGCATTGCTTGATGTGCCCGGAGCCCGGATCGGACGACGCGCCCGCCCCCGAACTGATTCGACCACCCGGATCGCTGCCCGGGTGGTCCCGAACGCGCCCGTCCGGCTCCGCGGCGACGGCCGCGAGACCGTCTACCTCCAAACGCGCACCGGGTGGTAAGCGGTTGCAAGGGGACTTCCTCTTCCCACTATCCGGGAATTGTCATACCCGCATGCGACACTGGTTCGGTGCCAGAAGGTCCATTGATCGTCCAGTCCGACAAGACCCTGCTGCTCGAGGTCGACCACCCCGACGCCCAGGCGTGCCGCATGGCCATCGCGCCGTTCGCGGAGCTGGAGCGTTCGCCGGAGCACGTGCACACCTACCGGCTGACCCCCCTCGGGCTGTGGAACGCGCGCGCCGCGGGCCACGATGCGGAGAGCGTGGTCGACTCGCTCCTGCGCTACTCCCGCTACCCGGTCCCCCACGCGCTGCTGGTGGACATCGCCGAGACCATGGACCGCTACGGGCGGCTCCAGCTGCTCAACGACCCGGTCCACGGCCTGGTCCTGCGCGCCTCCGACCGCGCGGTGCTGATCGAGGTCTCCAAGAGCAAGAAGCTCGCCGGGATGCTCGGCGCCCAGCTCGACGCCGACACCGTCATCGTCCACGCCTCCGAGCGCGGGCGGCTCAAGCAGGCGCTGCTGAAGCTCGGCTGGCCGGCGGAGGACCTGGCCGGCTACGTCGACGGCGAGGCGCACGCGATCCACCTGGCCGAGAGCAACTGGACGCTGCGCTCCTACCAGCGCGAGGCGGTCGAGTCGTTCTGGGCCGGCGGCTCGGGCGTGGTGGTGCTCCCCTGCGGCGCCGGCAAGACGCTGGTCGGCGCGGCCGCGATGGCCGAGGCCAAGGCGACGACGCTGATCCTGGTCACCAACACGGTCGCCGGGCGGCAGTGGAAGCGCGAGCTGATGGCCCGCACGACGCTGACCGAGGAGGAGATCGGCGAATACTCCGGCGAGCGCAAGGAGATCCGGCCGGTCACCATCGCGACCTACCAGGTGCTGACCACCCGCCGGGGCGGCCAGTTCGCGCACCTGGACCTGTTCAACGCCCGCGACTGGGGCCTGGTCGTCTACGACGAGGTGCACCTGCTGCCCGCCCCGATCTTCCGGTTCACCGCCGACCTGCAGGCCCGGCGGCGGCTGGGGCTGACCGCGACGCTGGTGCGCGAGGACGGGCGCGAGGGCGACGTGTTCTCGCTGATCGGGCCGAAGCGCTACGACGCGCCGTGGAAGGACATCGAGGCGCAGGGCTGGATCGCGCCGGCCGAGTGCGTCGAGGTGCGGGTGACGCTGACCGACGCCGAGCGGATGGCGTATGCGGTGGCCGAGCCGGAGGAGCGGTATCGGGTGGCGGCGACGGCGCGGACCAAGCTGCCGGTGGTGCGGGCGCTGATCGACCGGCACAAGCACGAGCAGATCCTGGTCATCGGCGGGTATATCGACCAGCTACACGAGCTCGGGGAGTTCCTCCAGGCGCCGATCGTGCAGGGGGCGACCACGAACCGGGAGCGGGAGAAGCTCTTCGACGCGTTCCGGGCGGGGGACCTGCGGACGCTGGTGATCTCCAAGGTCGGCAACTTCTCGATCGACCTGCCGGAGGCGGCGGTCGCGGTGCAGGTGTCGGGGACGTATGGGTCCCGGCAGGAGGAGGCCCAGCGGCTCGGGCGGGTGCTGCGGCCCAAGGCCGATGGGCGGCAGGCGCACTTCTACACGGTCGTGGCGCGGGACACGATCGATACTGAGTACGCGGCGCATCGGCAGCGATTCCTCGCCGAGCAGGGGTATGCGTACACGATTACCGACGCCGACGACGTGCTGGCCTGATTCGCCTGCTTCTTTCGGATTTCGGGGGGGGCGGCGTGCTCTCCAAACCCCTCGGGTCTTTCGGGCCGCCGTTGGTCGCTCCGGCGGCGGCCGTCGTTTCACTGCGGGCGGGGCGCGCGGTGCGGCAGACGTTGTTGAGCTGCGGGCGATGAGCGGAGGGGGAACGCGGGGGACGTCGTTCTGCTGCGGTCCTTGAGCTGGGCGCGGAGATGCGGCGGCCGCTGTTCGAGGTGCGGGCGACCGGTTGGTGCGGTTGCCGGCTGGGTACGGCTGTTGTTTACGGGCCCTCGGTCAGCACCGACAAGGCCTCGGTGATCAGGGGGGAAACGTCCTCGTTGGCCTCGGCGGTTTCCACCCAGGCCATGAAGGCGTTGATCAACGCGCCTACGCAGGCGCCCACGAAGGCCTGGCAGCGGAAGTCGTCGGCCGGTCGGCCCAGGCGTTCGGCCAGCGGCGCGGCCAGGTGGCGGATGGACTCCTGCATGCTGTCCAGGGCTCGCATGCGCAGGGCCGGGACCGAGAACTGGAGCCTGGCCCGCTGGAGGGCCTGCTCCGTCTCCTCCTCGCTCACGCCGCCGAGGGTCGTCAGGAAGGCCCGGCGCAGGACGTCCAGCGGGGGCAGGTCCGGCGGGGCGTTGCGGATCTCCTCGACCATGAGGTCGTCGTAGCGGTCCTGGATGACCACGTCTTCCTTGGTCTTGAAGTAGCGGAAGAAGGTGCTCGGGGAGATCTCCGCGGCCTCCGCTATCTGCTCCACCGTGGTGGCCTCGTAGCCCTGCTGGACGAACAGGCGCACGGCGTGCTCCTGAATCGTCCAGCGGGTCTTCTGCTTCTTGCGTTCACGCAAGCCGGGAGAGCTCATCAACCGATTCTTCCGCAGTATCGGGCGATTGCGCACGGGGCAGGAAGAACGCCACCAGAACGGCGCCCACCACGGCGATGGCGGCGCAGACGAGCAGCACCGCGGCCATGGCGTCCAGGAAGGACGTGCGGGCGGCCAGGGCCAGGGCGCGGTCGCCCGTCCTGGCGGCCAGGAGCACGGCGGCGGAGATGGACTGGCGGGCGGTTTCCGGGGCGGTGTCGAGGCCGTCGCGGTACACGGCGGAGGCCAGGCTGCCCAGCAGGGCCACGCCCAAGGCGCCGCCGACCTGGCGGAGAGTCATCGTGATCGCGGTGCCCGAGCCGGCGTCGTCGCGCGGCAGGGAGCCGAGGACGGCGTCCATGGACGGGGTCAGGGCCAGGCCCACGCCGGCGCCGGTGATGGCCAGCCAGGCGGCCACGTAGCCGTAGCCCGAGCCGATGCCGGTCCGCGCGCCCATGACCATGCCGGCGGCCCCGATCAGCAGGCCCAGGGCGACCGGGATGCGGGTCTGGGTGAGGTGGGCGAGGCGCTCGCCGAGGGGCGCGCCGAAGAACATGCCGCCGATCAGCGGCAGCAGGCGCAGGCCCACCCCCAGGGCGTCGTTGCCCCGGACCGCCTGCAGGTACTGGGGCAGGATGAACAGCGCGCCGAAGAGGGCGAAGGAGGCCAGGACGCCGGCGGCGGTACCCCAGGCGAAGCGCGGCCGGCGGAAGAGCCGCAGGTCGATCATGGGCTGGGCCAGGCGGCGCTCGACGAGGGCGAAGGCCAGCAGCAGGAGCGCGCCGGCGGCCAGGGAGGCGAGCACCCTCGCGTCGGTCCAGCCGCGGGCGGGGGCCTCGATCACGCCGTAGACCAGGGCGACCAGGCCCAGCGTGGACAGCGCGGCGCCGAGGTAGTCGATGCGCTTGGGGTTGGCCGAGCGCGACTCCGGGATGAGGAACGCGACGGCGACCAGCGCGATCAGGGCCACCGGCACGTTGATGACGAAGATCGAGCCCCACCAGAAGTGCTCGAGCAGATAGCCGCCGATGATCGGGCCCAGCGGCAGGCCGATGCCCATGCCCATCGTGACCAGGGAGATCGCCTTGCCCCGGTCGCGCTCGTCGAACAGCACGGGCAGGACGGCCATCGTGAGCGGGGTCAGGATGGCGCCGCCGACGCCCATGAGCGCGCGGGCCGCGATGATCTGGCTTGCGCTGCCGGCGTAGACGGCGATCAGCGAGGCGCCGGCGAACACGAGCAGCCCGATCATGAGCAGCCGCTTGCGGCCGTAGCGGTCGCCGAGCGCGCCCATGACGAGCAGCAGGCCGGCGAAGACCAGCACGTAGGCGTTGACGATCCACTGCAGGTCGTCGCTGCCGGCGTTGAGCGCGGTGGCGAGGGTGGGCAGCGCGACGTTGAGGATCGTCGTGTCGAAGCCGACGGTGAGCACGCTGAGCACGATCGCGACGAGTGCCCACCACCGCCGCGGGCTGGAAGTGACATCATCCATGATTTGATAGTAGCTATCACTTGATAGTGACTGTCAATCAGCGACGCGTGTCCGGTAAACAACTGAGCCGGGCGCGCCAGCGCCCGGCTCAGTTGTTTTGATCTTGGTGTGGGAGTCGCCCTGGTTGCGAGTCCCGGAAAGGACTAGCGGGCCCGGAGTTCCGCGGACAGCAGCTCCGCGATCTGGGCCGTGTTCAGCGCCGCGCCCTTGCGCAGGTTGTCGCCGGTCACGAAGAAGTCGAGCGCGCGGGGATCGTCCACCGAGCGGCGGATGCGGCCGACCCACGACGGGTCCGTGCCCACGGCGTCGATCGGCATCGGGAACTCGCCGGCGGCCGGGTCGTCGACCAGGATCACGCCCGGCGCGTGGCGCAGCACCTCGCGGGCGCCCTCCGCGTCGACCTCCGCGCCGAAGACGGCGTGCACGGCGACGGAGTGCCCGGTCACGACGGGGACGCGGACGCAGGTCGCGGAGACCTTGAGGTCGGGCAGGCCGAGGATCTTGCGCGACTCGTTGCGCAGCTTGAGCTCCTCGGAGGACCAGCCGGCATCGCGCAGGGAGCCGGCCCACGGCACCACGTTGAGCGCCAGCGGGGCCGGGAACGGGCCGAGGTCGTCGCCCACGGCCTGGCGCACGTTGCCGGAGCGCGAGCCCAGCGTGCGGTCGCCCGCGACCCGCCGCAGCTGGTCGAGCAGGGTGTCCACGCCGTCCTTGCCGGCGCCGGAGACCGCCTGGTAGGAGGCCAGGACGAGCTCCTTGAGGCCGTACTCCCGGTGCAGCGGCGCCAGCGCGACGATCATCGTCAGGGTCGTGCAGTTGGCGTTCGCGATGATGCCCTTGACCCGGTTGCGCACCTGCTCGGGGTTGATCTCGGGGACGACGAGCGGCACGTCGGGGTCCATGCGGAAGGCGCCGGAGTTGTCCACGGCGACCGCGCCGCGCGACACGGCGACCGGCGCCCACTCGGCCGAGACCTCGTCAGGCACGTCGAACATGGCCACGTCGATGCCGTCGAAGACCTCGGGGGCCAGCTCGTGCACGAGGAGCTCCTCGCCGCGCACGGTGAGTCGCCGGCCCGCCGAGCGCTTCGACGCGACGAGCCGGATCTCGCCCCACACGTTCTTGCGCGAGGACAGCAGGTCGCACATCACGGAGCCGACGGCCCCGGTCGCTCCGACCACGGCCAGGCTCGGCAGAGCGCCCATGAGGGACGACCTACCTTCCGGTCCCCGCGTACACCACTGCCTCATCGTCGCCGCCGAGCTCGAAGGCGTCGTGAATGGCGCGCACGGCAACGTCGAGGTCGGTGTCGCGGCACACGACCGAGACCCGGATCTCCGACGTCGAGATCATCTCGATGTTGACCCCGGCCTCGGCGAGGGCGGCGAAGAGCTTGGCCGCGACGCCCGGGTTGGAGCGCATGCCGGCGCCGATGAGGGAGACCTTGCCGACGTGGTCGTCGAACAGGATCGTCTTGTAGTCGACCGTGGCCTTGATGCGCTCGAGCGCGGCCTTCGCGGCGGGGCCGTCGGTCTTGGGCAGCGTGAAGGAGATGTCGGTGCGGCCGGTGCTCTCGGTCGACACGTTCTGCACGATCATGTCGATGTTGGTCTCCGCGGCCGCGATCGTCTGGAAGATCCGCGCGGCGACGCCGGGCTGGTCGGGCACGCCGACGATGGTGATCTTCGCCTCGCTGCGGTCGTGCGCGACGCCGGTGATGAGCGCTTGCTCCACGGAAAGGTCCTCCATCGATCCGGTGACCATGGTGCCGTTTGCGGTTGAGTACGAGGAACGGACGTGGATCGGCAGCGAGAAGCGCCGCGCGTATTCGACGCTGCGCAGGTGCAGCACCTTCGCGCCGCACGCGGCCAGCTCGAGCATCTCCTCGTAGGTGATCTGCTTGATGTGCCGGGCGTTCTTGGCCACCCGCGGGTCGGCGGTGAAGATGCCGTCGACGTCGGTGTAGATCTCACAGACGTCGGAGTGCAGGGCGGCGGCCAGGGCCACCGCGGTGGTGTCCGAGCCGCCCCGGCCCAGCGTGGTGATGTCCTTGGTGTCCTGCGAGACGCCCTGGAAGCCGGCCACGATGGCGATCGCGCCCTCGTCGAGCGCGCTGCGCAGCCGCCCGGGGGTCACGTCGATGATCCGGGCCCGGCCGTGCGTCGACGTGGTGATCACGCCCGCCTGGCTGCCGGTGTAGGAGCGGGCCTCGAAGCCCAGGTTGTTGATCGCCATCGCCAGCAGCGCCATCGAGATGCGCTCGCCCGCGGTGAGCAGCATGTCCAGCTCTCGGCCGGCGGGCACCGGGCTGACCTGCGAGGCGAGGTCCAGCAGCTCGTCGGTCGTGTCGCCCATCGCGGACACCACCACGACGACCTCGTGGCCCGCCTTGCGCGTGTCGACGATCCGCTCGGCGACGCGCTTGATGCGCTCGGCGTTGGCGACGGAGGAACCGCCATATTTCTGCACTATCAGCGCCACCGCCGTCGAGCTCCTTCCAGGTCACACGAGAGATCGCACGTGACATTCAACGCAGCCGAGCGTACCGGGGCCGGATGTCCCCCGGGAGTGGCGTTCCACGATCCGGCCGCCCTGCCGGGCGAGAATACGCGGGTGCTGCAGCATCGGGTCGGCAATCGTGGGATCACTGTGACCACCGGCACCGCCTTGGCCGTGCTCACCGGCCTGCTGGTCGCCGGCTGCGGCTCGGCGGGGGCCCCGGACGCGCCCGTGACGAGCGCGAGCGCGGAGCCGGCCCAGCCCGACCCGAGGGCGCTGCTGGCCGCCCGGGTGGCGGTGGCCAAGGACAAGCGTTACGTGGCCGCCTACACGCTGACGGCGCAGGGCAAGGCGCCGCGATCGATCCTGGTCACCGTCGCCACCGACCGCACCTGGCGGGTCGACGTCCAGGGCGGCGCCCTCGGCGGCACCCAGGACGTGGCGATCGCGAACCGGCCCGAGGGGCTCTACCAGTGCCCGATCAACCCGGCCGGCGGCTGCGTGCGGGTGGCCGCCAGCGGCAAGCGGCTCCCGGCGGCGATCGATCCCCGCCTGCAGTACGTCTTCGTGGCCTGGCTCGACGTGCTGCTGGACCGGCAGATCCCGCTGGCCGTGGCGCCGGTCGACCCGCTGGCCGGCACGTCGGCGCCCTGCTTCGCGGTCGAGCCGGGGGTGACCGCGATCGCGCCGCCGATCGACCCGGGCACCTTCTGCTACAACGACGACGGCATCCTCACCGCGGCCAAGTTCGCGTTCGGTCAGCTGATGCTGACCGGCGAGGTGGTCGCGGCGCCGGGCACCATCTCACTGCCCGGCCCGGTGGTGGACGGCCCGCCGCTGTCCACGTCCGCCCCGCCCCCGCCGCCGTCCGCCCCCGCCTCGCCCACGCACTCCTGACCGGGTACAGTGGCGCTTGACATGTGGCAGACGCTTCTTCTTGGTCGCCGCGACGAGGCCTCCCAGGCCGGCACCTCGTCGCGGGGATAACGCGCGTCTGCGCTCCTTGCCGGTCGTTCCTCGAAGATCGTGCAAACTCATTCAGGAGCAGATAGAGCATGTCCGAAATCGCCCGCCAGACCACCAGCCGCATGCCCATCCACCGCTACCGGCCCTTCTCTGAACAGTTCCCGATCCCACTGACCGACCGGCAGTGGCCGGGCAACGAGGTCAAGGCCGCCCCCCGCTGGTGCGCGGTCGACCTGCGCGACGGCAACCAGGCCCTCATCGACCCGATGTCGGTCGAGCGCAAGCGGCGGATGTTCAACCTCCTGGTACGCATGGGCTACAAGGAGATCGAGGTCGGCTTCCCGGCCGCCTCGCAGACCGACTTCGACTTCGTGCGCACCCTGATCGAGCAGGACCTCATCCCCGAGGACGTCACGATCCAGGTGCTGACCCAGTGCCGGGACAACCTGATCGAGCGCACCTTCCAGTCGCTGGCCGGGGCCCGCCGGGCCATCGTGCACTTCTACAACTCGACCTCGACGCTGCAGCGCCGGGTGGTGTTCGGCCTGGACCGGGCCGGGATCACCGACATCGCCACCACGGGCGCGCGGCTGTGCCAGAAGTACGCCGAGGCGATCACGCCCGACACCGAGATCTTCTACGAGTACTCCCCGGAGTCCTACACCGGCACCGAGCTGGACTACGCGCTCGAGGTGTGCAGCGCGGTCATCGAGGTGCTGCAGCCCACGCCGGACCGCCCGCTGATCGTCAACCTGCCGGCCACGGTGGAGATGGCGAGCCCGAACGTCTACGCCGACTCCATCGAGTGGATGTCGCGCAACCTGCCTCGGCGCGAGTCGGTGGTGCTGTCGCTGCACCCGCACAACGACCGCGGCACGGCCGTGGCCGCCGCCGAGCTGGGCCTGCTGGCCGGGGCCGACCGGGTGGAAGGCTGCCTGTTCGGCAACGGCGAGCGCACCGGCAACGTCGACCTGGTGACGCTGGGCCTGAACCTCTTCTCGCAGGGCGTCGACCCGCAGATCGACTTCTCCGACATCGACGAGATCAAGCGCACCGTGGAGTACTGCAACCAGCTCCCCGTCCACGAGCGCCACCCCTACGCGGGCGACCTGGTGTACACCGCCTTCTCCGGCTCCCACCAGGACGCCATCAAGAAGGGCTTCGAGTGGCTGGAGCGCGACGCCGCCAAGGCGGGCGTGCCGGTTGAGCAGTTCACGTGGGGCGTGCCGTACCTGCCCGTCGACCCGAAGGACCTGGGCCGCTCCTACGAGGCGGTCATCCGGGTCAACTCGCAGTCCGGCAAGGGCGGCGTCGCGTACGTCATGAAGACCGAGCACCACCTGGACCTGCCCCGCCGGCTGCAGATCGAGTTCTCCGGCGTCGTGCAGCGGCACACCGACGACGAGGGCGGCGAGGTCAGCCCGCAGGCGATGTGGGACTTCTTCGCCGGCGAGTACTTCAGCGACCGCCGCTTCACGCTGGTGGGGTACGAGGCCACCACCGTCGACGGCAAGGTCACGCTGACCGCGGAGATCACCGCCGACGGCGAGGCCCGCACGGTGAGCGCCACCGGCAACGGCCCGATCGACGCGTTCGTGCACGCCCTGGGCGACGTCGGCGCCGACGTGCGGGTGCTGGACTACGCCGAGCACGCGCTCACCTCCGGCGAAGGCGCGCAGGCCGCGGCCTACGTCGAGTGCTCCGTGAACGGCGTCACGTACTGGGGCGTCGGCGTCGATGCGAACATCGTCACCGCCTCGCTGCGCGCCGTATTGAGCGCCGCCAACCGGGGTTAGTCGCGTATCGGACCCGCCCGTGACGATCAACACGGGCGGGTCCTCCCGGCGTGACGGGCGCGGATGCCGCACAGTAATGGCGTGCGCCCCCTCACCAACGGCAAAGCCGTCCTCATCGCCCTCGCGATCGCCACTGTGCTGACCAGCGCCGGCAGCTGCGACGCCTCCTCCCCCTCCGGCGGGGGCGAGCCCGCGTCAGGTGCGTCGGCCAATCCCGGCAGTACCACCAGCACTGGCAGCACTGGCAGCACCGGTAACGCCGGTGGTGCCAGTAGCGCGACCGCCTCCTTGAACGCGCTGACCGTTGCCGCCGCCGGCCCGATGTCCGGCTACAGCCGCGATAAGTTCACCCACTGGATCGGGCAGGGCAGCGGCTGCGACACCCGCGATGTCGTGCTCAAGCGCGACGGCAAGGACGTCAAGGCGGCCGCCGACTGCAAGATCACCGCGGGCAGCTGGGTCAGCCCGTACGACGACAAGGCGGTCACCGACCCGGGCGCCCTCGACATCGACCACGTGGTCCCGCTCGCCGCCGCCTGGCGCTCGGGCGCCGCGGCGTGGACCGCCGATCAGCGCAAGGGTTTCGCGAACGATCTGACCCGGCCGCAGCTGTTCGCGGTTAGCCTGCAGTCCAACCGGGCAAAGGGCGACCAGGATCCCTCGACCTGGAAGCCGCCGTCGCACACCTACTGGTGCACGTACGCGCAAAACTGGGTCACAGTGAAGGCGTACTACAAGCTCACCGTCACGCAGGCGGAGAAGACCGCGCTCACCGACATGCTCGCGACCTGTAAGTAGCCTTCAGAAGGGGCCGGAACAATGGCGGACACGACAACACCAACTCCGGCCCCTTCGGGCCCTGATACCCCTTCGGGCTCTGCGACTCCCCCGGCCCCCGCGACCACGCCGGCCCCCGAGACCGCTCCGGGCTCCAAGACCGCTCCGGCCCCCGAGACCGCTCCGGGCTCCGAGGCCGCTCCGGGCTCCGAGGCCGCTCCGGCCCCTGAGACCCCTTCGGACGCTCCGGCCGCTCCCGCCCCGCTGCAGACCGACATCATGGCCGGCCCGGGCGGGGTCATGACGGACGAGGTCGGCGTCGTCACCGGCGAGCTGACGCTGCGGTCCGAGCTCGGCGCCGACGGGTCCTTCGTCGTCCAGGTCCAATACAAAGACGCCGATGAGTGGTACGTCGTGACCGGCGGCAAGGGCACCGTGAAGGACCCCGCCGACCTGGCCGCCGTGCACGCCGTCGTCGCCGGGATCCTCAATCGGCCCGAGGGTTAGACCGCTCTTCTTCCCTCGAAGGCTCGCCCGAGCGTGATCTCGTCGGCGTACTCCAGGTCGCCGCCGACCGGGAGCCCGCTGGCCAGCCGCGTGACGTTGAGGCCCATCGGCTTGACCAGCAGGGCGAGGTACGTCGCCGTGGCCTCGCCCTCGGTGTTGGGGTCGGTGGCGAGGATGAGCTCCTTGCACGCCCCGTCGGCCAGCCGCGTCATCAGCTCACGGATGCGCAGGTTGTCCGGCCCGATCCCTTCCAGCGGGTTGATCGCCCCGCCGAGCACGTGGTAGCGGCCCCGGAACTCGCCCGTGCGCTCGATCGCGACGACGTCCTTGGGCTCCTCGACCACGCAGAACACCTCGTCGCTGCGGCGCGGGTCGCGGCAGATGCGGCACAGCTCGGCCTCGGCCACGTTGAAGCAGCGCGTGCAGAACCGCACGAGCTCCTTGACCCGCTGCAGCGCCTGGGCGAGCCGCTTGACGTCGACGGGGTCGGCCGACAGCACGTGGAACGCGATGCGCTGCGCGCTCTTCGGTCCGACCCCCGGCAGCCGACCGAGCTCGTCGATCAGGTCCTGGATGGCGCCTTCGTACACGCCCGGTGCCCGCTCTTAGAATCCGGGCAGGCCGAGCCCGCCGCCCAGGCCTCCCAGCCCCGCGGTCAGCGGCCCCATCTTCTGCTCGGTGAGATCCCGCGCCGCCTGGGCCGCGTTGTGCACGGCCGCCACGACCAGGTCCTCCAGCGTCTCCACGTCGTCCGGGTCGACCGCCTTGGGATCGATCTTGACCGACACGACCTCGCCGGTGCCTTTCACGGTCGCCGTGACGAGGCCGCCCCCGGCCGTGCCGGTGAGCTCCGCCTCGGCCAGTTCGGCCTGCGCGGCGACCATCTGCTGCTGCATCTTCTGCGCCTGCTTCATCATCTGCTGCAGGTTGGGCTGTCCACCGGGCCGCACGGGCCGCTCCTTCAACTCGTGGGACGGATGTTCCGATCAGCTTATGCCCTACCCGAATACGCAGTTGCCTGACCCGATCCGACGTACGACTCTGGACAGGTCTGCGGGGCACAGGTCGAGCACGGCGTTGCGGCACCTAGCGATATGGCAGCTTGTAGTCTGGCGATCTGTGACGCAGCTGACTCATACTGTTGGACGAAGGCTAAGGGGGGAACCGATGCCTACCGTCTTCTACCGAGATCCGGACTTGGTCATCACGGACGACGTCTTCGCCGTCTGGAATCCCGAGCCCCAGGTCTACGACCTGGAGGGCCTCGATCGGCTGCGCGTCGAGCACAACGGGCGCCCTGCGCGCATCGTACTGCTCGTCGCCGGGGCACTGGCAACCGTGGGGGCGGCGGCCGTGCTCACCTACACGTATACGGATGCGGCCGGGCCGTACGTGATCACCGCGGCCATGCTGTCCGTCTCGCCGCTGACCAACCGGGCGATGCGGGCCTTCACGCCGGTCGTGTGGTTATTGCGCGCCCGGTACGCGGACGCCGACGTCACGCTGTTCTCCACCACCAGCGCCATGTCCGTCATGCGCGTGCGCCGATGCCTGATGCGCGCGTTCGCGGCCAACGCCGCGAGCGTGGAGCGCCTCGACCGCGCCGGCTACGCCGAGGCCTACCGGAGGTTGAACTCCCTGCTCTGAGGTCGTGCCGTGAAGGTTGCCCGCGGGAATGTTGGTCCCGCGGGCAGCGTCTGTTGCCCGGTTTGCCGGATATATGTATTCATGGGCCAACTTCGCATACTCACGTGGTGTATGACACACCGCTAACTATGCTGAAGGTTCACGTCCTTGGGTTTGAAGGAGGCGACCCCGTGTCCGAGGACAACAACCCCCTGGTGTGGCGCAAGGCCGCAATCTGTGGCACCACATCGTGTCTGGAAGTCGCGTTCATCGCCGACGGCATCCTGGTTCGTGATTCGGAAGACCCCAGCGGTGCACGTCTGGAATTCGGCCCGGCGGATTGGCGCACGTTCCTAGCGGGATTGCGCATCGACAGCCTTACTCCGCCGCGCTGAGCGCTACTGCCCGTCGAACCGGCCGGCCTTGATGCCGCCGACGAACGCAGCCCACGACTCGCGCCCGAACGACAACACCGACCCGTCCGGCTCCTTGGCGTCACGAACAGCAACACCGCCGTGCGCGCGGTCGGCGACCTCGACGCAGGTCTGGTTGGCGCAGTAGCTGCTCTTTCGCCAGGCAGGCGTGACCGCCATGTGCATATCGATCCCTTCTGAGATGGTCTTCGGAAAGCTATTCAGTCCGAAGATCACTACCGGCCGGATGGGCGCCGACGCCGGCGGCCGCGGCGGCGATCCTTCCGGCCGAAATCTTCTCGTCGAGCGCGGCCTCCCAGGTGCGGTCCCAGCCCTCGCGATGGCGCGCGATCTTGACCGCATCGTCGACGATTTCGTCGCTCAGGCCGCTCTCCCGGTAGAGCACCGCGTGCCCGTCCGTCTCACCCGCCAGGCTCAGCAGGTCGAAATGGCCGAAGGGGGGAACCGGCCGCGAGGACGGGTGGATGCGCACGACGACCAGGCCCTCCTCGATCGCCGCGCCGATCGCGGCGAGCTGCTCACGCAGGACCTCCACCCCGCCGACCTCGCGCCTGAGGATGGACTCGTCGACGAGGGCATGCAGCGCCGGCCGGGGATCGCGCCCGCGGAGCATCTTGCGGCGCTCCGCCCGGATCGACATGCGGGCCTCGATCACGTCCGCGGCGATCTCGTACGCATAACCCTCGAGGATCGCCCGGGCGTACCGCTCGGTCTGCAGCCATCCGGGGAACGTCGTCGGCGCGAAGCTGCGGATCGAGGACGCCTCGGCCTCGAAGCTGATCAGCTGGCGCATCGCCGGCGTCAGCAGGGCGCCCTGGTAACGCTTGTCGTCCCACCACTGCTTGCGCTGCCGGGCCGCCGCCGTGGCCTCCAGCAGGTCCTCGACGATCTTGCGGTCCTTGATCCCGAGATAGGCCAGCAGCGGGCGCAGGTCGTTCTTCGAGATCGTGACCTCGCCGGACTCGATCCGCATCACCTTGGAGAGCGACCACTCCATGGCCTCGGCCACCTGGGTCTGCGTGTCACCCTTGGCGTTGCGGGCGTCCTTGATCGCGAGCCGGACCTTCCGGCGAGCGACGGCGGGCGTGTCACCCGGACTCATGACGTCGTCGTGTCCCTCGTTGGACGTATGCCTACTTGCCGTATGGCTGCCGGAATAACCGTACGCCGCCGGTAGGCGTTCGGCTGACAGAGATCGCCAACCGCTACCCGCTCGTCGCGGAATAGGCCGCCCGTTCGGGTGGTCCCCTCCGAGCCGCGGTAACTATACGGCTCTTCTGCCATACGGCCGTCCGGGATATGGCACGTTCGCCTGATCGTTACCTACCGGCCAGTAGGATCACAATGCGGCGTACCGCTGGCGCTCCCGTTCCCGCCACTCCAGGGCCCTGATCAGGGCGCGCCGGACCTGGCCGAAGGTCCGCGGGTCGCTGCCGTGGAAGAGGCGCACGTCGTGGACGCCGTACCGGGCGCGGATCTCCTGCGCGGCGCGGGTGCGGCCGGCGCGGGGGTGCTCCAGGATGTACACCCTCTCCAGGAAGTCGATGCGGTACTCCACCCGCGCGGGTCTCAGGATCACGAAGTAGTCGGCGGTCACGACCAGGTCGGGACTTCGGTAGAACATTCGCATCCCCCTCACCAACGAGAACAGCGCCCGGTCCCCGCCGGGCGCTGTTGCGTGTCGGCCACTCGGCCCCCCTCGTGGCTAACTACTTCGATGATCCCATGTGATATGACCGTGCGCTAGGCACCTATCTGCCATATCGCAGGTTGCCCTACTCAGATTGGTAGGGGGTGCCCGCGCTGCTCCAGCGCGCGGATCAGCGCCCGGCGCACCGTGGCGAAGGTGGACCGGCTGGTGGTGAAGAAGATGCGCACGTCCGCGGCCCCGTACCGCGCCCGGATCTCGTGCCCCGCCCGGAAACCGGCCCCCCGACCGTGCCGGACGATGTACGGAGACTGGATCTCCTCGAGATGGAACCGCATTGGATCGGGTTGCAGGACAACCACGTGGGTGCTGGTGATCAGGATGTCCGAGCTCCGATAGAACATCGCCGCCCCCTCAAACAGCGTGCCGATGCGTCGATGGTCCCATGGCCCGTCACGCCGGAACACCCTTCAACCTGCCGTATCGCTGATGGCGACATGACAAGTGGTGGGCCGACGGATGACGTTTCCGGGTGTGACGTGCGTCATGGCACCCCGGCCCAGGGCACGATGATCAGCAAGCCGACCGCCGCGGCCAGCGCGATCACCACCCGCCAAGCGGCGACGAGGGCCCCAAACGCCGCCGGGCCGACCCCCGGATGGGGGCCGGCCCGGCGTTCTGCCTGGTAGGCGGTGCGGAGGATACGAGATTCGAACTCGTGAGGGTTTTATCCCAACACGCTTTCCAAGCGTGCGCCCTAGGCCTCTAGGCGAATCCTCCGTGCGACAGGATACCCATTGCTCGCGGGGTCTGTGCACCAGGGTATTGTGGTGTCCAAGCCACTCGTGCGGCGACACCTCATGAACCTCCCCAGGGCCGGAAGGCAGCAAGGATAAGTGAGCTCTGTCGGGTGCACGGGTGGCCTTCTTGCATCCGGCGCCCGCGCCCGCCCGCGTGACGGCTGCCGGAAAGTGTCGGTGGTGCGGAGTACGGTGGTCCCGGCTCTAGTCGAACGGAGGGACCGCAGGTGGCGCTCGCGCTCTACCGCAAGTACCGGCCTCGCACGTTCGCCGAGATCATCGGGCAGGAACACGTCACCGAGCCGCTGACGCAGGCGCTGCGCTCGGGGCGGCTCAACCACGCCTACCTCTTCTCGGGCCCCCGCGGCTGCGGCAAGACGTCCAGCGCCCGCATCCTGGCCCGCTCCCTCAACTGCGAGCGCGGCCCGACCCCCGAGCCGTGCGGCGAGTGCCAGTCCTGCCGCGACCTGGCCCCCGACGGCGCCGGCTCGATCGACGTCATCGAGATCGACGCGGCCAGCCACGGCGGCGTGGACGACGCCCGCGACCTGCGCGAGCGCGCCTTCTTCGCCCCGGTGTCGAGCCGCTTCAAGGTATACGTGATCGACGAGGCCCACATGGTGTCCTCGGCCGGCTTCAACGCCCTCCTCAAGCTGGTGGAGGAGCCGCCGGAGTACGTCAAGTTCGTCTTCGCCACCACCGAGCCCGAGAAGGTGCTGGGCACGATCAAGTCCCGCACCCATCACTACCCCTTCCGCCTGATCCCCCCGGGCGTCCTGCGGCCCTATCTGGAGCAGCTGACCGCGGCCGAGGGCGTGAAGGTCGAGCCCGCCGTGTTTCCTTTGGTGGTACGGGCGGGGGCCGGCTCGGCCCGTGACACCCTCTCGGTCCTCGACCAGCTGATCGCCGGCGCCGGCGACGAGGGCGTCACCTACGCCCGCGCGGTGGCCCTGCTCGGCGTCACCGACGTGGCCCTCATCGACGAGATGTGCGAGGCCCTGGCCGCCGACGACGGCCGCGGCGCTTACGGCGTCATCGACCGCGTCGTCGAGGCCGGCCACGACCCGCGCCGCTTCGCCTCCGACCTGCTGGAGCGCCTGCGCGACCTGATCGTCCTGCAGCAGGTCCCCGACGCCGTCACCAAGGGCCTGCTGGACGCACCGCACGACCAGCTCGAGCGCATGGGCGCCCAGGCCACCCAGCTGGGCCAGGCCGCCCTGTCCCGCTACGCCGACATCGTCCACAACGGCCTGACCGAGATGCGCGGCACGACCGCCCCGCGCCTGCTGCTGGAGCTGATCACCGCCCGCATGCTGCTGCCGGGGGCGGACTCGTCCAGTTCCGCGCTGCTGCAGCGGCTGGAGCGCATGGAGCGGCGCCTGCAGGCCGGAGGGGTGCCCGCCGCGCCGGCCGAGGCCCCATCGATCGCGCGCGGCGCGGCCGAGGGCAACCGCGGCCTGGACTACATCCGCGGCGCGGCTGTGGAGGCGGCGCCGGCCGCACCTCAGGTGCCGCCCGCGCCCGCCCCGGCCGCCTGGTCGGACGCCCCGGCGCCGACGGCTCCCGCTGCCCCCACGGCTGCCACTGCCCCCACGGCTGCCCCGTCTTCGGCGGCGCCGGTCGAGGCCGCTCCGGAGCCGGTGCCCGCCGCTCCCCGCCCGACCCCTTCCGTGGCCGCGGGCGGCGGCGCGGGCCTGGACGCCGACGCGATGCGCCGGGCCTGGCCCGACGTCCTGTCGCTGGTCAACGACAAGAGCAAGAAGACCGGCGCCATCCTGCGCGACGCCACCGTCCAGGCCGTGGAGTCCAACACCCTGGTCCTGGGCTTCAAGTACTCCACGCACGCCAACATGCTCAACGCCGGCCCCGAGGTGCTGCTGAGCGCCCTGCAGGAGCTCTTCGGCGGCCGCTGGCAGGTCCGCTGCGAGGTCGGCGGCCAGCCGGGCGGCGGAGGCGGCGGAGGCAACCGCCCGACCCCGCCTCAGCCCACCCCGCCGCCGGCCGGCCCATCGGCTCCCCCGCCGGCCCCGTCCGGAGGGCCCACCGAGCCACAGCACCGCCCGGCGCCTCCACAGCCCTCGGGCGACCACGGCTCCCCACGCCGCGCGGCTCCCGCTCCCGCCGCCACGGCGGTGATGACGGCAACCGGCGACGGCGACTGGCCCACGCCCGCGGTGCCGGGCGGCGCCGCACCGCAGCCGCCGGCCGCCGACGACTGGCCAACTCCCGCAACGCCGGGCTCTGCCGCTGCCGCCGCCGCAACGCCGGGCTCTGCCGCTGCCGCCGCCGCAACGCCGGGCTCTGCCGCTGCCGCCGTCGCGACGCCACCGGCCCCGAGCGGCTCCCATCCGCCGGCCCCCAGTGCCGCGTGGGCGGCCTCGGCGGTCTCCGTGGCCCCTGCGGAGCCTGCGCCCCCGCCCGCACCTCCGGCGCCGGCACAGCCCCGCCAGACGGGCTCCAGCGCCCTGGAGCGCGCCCGCGAGGCCGCCAGCCGCGCCGCAGCCAACGGCACCCGCCGCGCCACCGCCACGCCTGCCCCACCGGCCCCCGCCACCAACGGCGGCCGCCCGGCCTCCCCGCCGGCCCCCGCCACCAACGGCCGCCGCCCGCCCGCCGCGGGTGCCGAGTCGGCCTGGGAGGGCGCCGGCGCCGACGAGCCCCCGTGGGACCCCGACTACGACGACGCGCCGGCGGCCGCCGATCCGCGCTTCCCCGGCCTGGACCCGGGCGACGAGCTGCTGGACGACGCCAGCGAGGTCCGCGAGACGAGCGAGGAGGCCGCCCTGCGCCTCCTGATCGAGGCCTTGGGCGCCGAACGAATCGGCGAGACCACCGGCTGACCATCTGGCGCCCGGCCACCGGCCCCGAGCTCACGACGCGGCCACACCGTCCGGGCACGACGCGGACGACCGGAAGGCCAGCGTTGCCCCCGAGCGCCCCGAGTGCCCCGAGTGCCCCGACCGCCGGGCGCGACAAGGGACGGCTAGGCGCCGGCACCAGCCATCGGCATCAAGAACCCCGGCGCTGTCGCATGCGGGCGCCACCCGCGGAGAACATCGCCGACGGCCCGAAGGTCAGTGGGCGGCGCGCTCGGGGTGGCGGGACAGTACGGTGCGCGTGCGCGCCAGGGTGGAGAACGGGTTGGCGAACTGCAGGACCAGGGTGGCGAACTCGGCGCCCGGCAGGCACGTGATGATGAGGAGCTGGTCGCCTCGGCGGACGTCCCAGAAGGTGTCGCCCCGGGCGCCGGCGGTGATGATCCCGTTGAGGTGCAGCCCGCCGTGCTGCGGCGGGGCCTCCGAGCGCGGGGCGATGCGGATCGCGGCGATGGCGGACACCGGAACCTCGATGCGCGCGCGGCGGGTCCACCAGCGGTCCAGGCCCTGGGGCTCGAGGACCAGGGCCGTCTCGGTGACGGTCAGCTGGAGGTTGGTCGGAACCTTCATCAGCGCGAGCAGGCTCGCGGCCATGACGATCGGGATCGCCGCGAGCGCCAGCAACATGGAGCTCATGAAGCCGAATGTACGCGCGTCAACGTGAGCGGTTGGCGATTTCATGGAAGCGGACCGAACGGGCGAATCCGGGAGAGGTAATGGGATTGATGCGCACCATTGACTGGATTGACGGGGCGGTGGTGGTCGTGGATCAGACGCGGCTGCCCGGCGAGACCGTGTACCTGCGGCTGGAAACGGTCGAGGCGCTGGTCGACGCCATTACGCGGCTGGCCGTGCGCGGGGCGCCGGCGCTCGGGGTGGCGGGGGCGTTCGGGGTCGCGCTGGCCGCCCTTCAGCATCAGGATGCGCAGGCCCGGGCCCATGCCGTACACCTCGTTGAAACGGCGCGGCCGACGGCGGTGAACCTGGCTCGCGGCGCGCGTCGGGCGGCGGCGCTGTTGCCGTCCTTCGACGCGGTACTCGCGGAGGCTTTGCGCATTCGGGACGAGGAAATCGCCAGTTCGGCGGCGATGGCGCGGCGCGGCGCGGATCTCGTGCAAGCGCTCTGCGGCGCGAGCGGAAACGACATTCGGCTTCTCACGCATTGCAACACCGGCGGGCTGGCCACCGTCGTGGAGGGCACCGCACTGGCCGTGGTGTTCGAGTTGTACCGCCGCAAGGCCCTCCACAGCGTCATCGCCAGCGAGACGCGGCCGCTGTTGCAGGGCGCCCGGCTGACCACGTGGGAGCTCGCCAGGGCCGGGGTGCCGCACCGCCTGGCGGTCGACTCGGCCGGGCCGTTCCTGATGGCGCGCGGGGAGGTCGACGCGGTGATCCTCGGGGCGGACCGGATCTGCGCCAACGGGGACGTGGTGAACAAGGTCGGCACGTACTCGCACGCGCTCGGGGCGTGGGCCGCCGGCATCCCGTTCATCTGCGTCGCGCCGGAGTCCACGGTGGACCTCGACACGGCGTCGGGGGCCGACGTGGAGATCGAGGACCGCGGGCCGGCCGAGGTCGTCGCGGCCGCGCCGGCGGGGACCGAGGCGATCAACCCGGCGTTCGACGTGACGCCGGCCGCGCTGGTCACCGCCGTGGTGACCGATACGAGGGTGTTCTCAGGCCGGGCGGACGGCGCGGACGGTCCGGCCGTCGGCCGAGACCGATTCGATCCAGCCGCCGACCCGGCCCAGGCGCAGCAGCACGTCGGCCCGGGCCGGCAGGTCGGCCGACTCGCCCGGCTGGGGCGGCCAGGCCAGCCGGCTGTTGTGGCCGGGGGTGAGCCAGGGGGTCAGGCCGGCGATCGGGTCGGCCCCGTCCAGCGCGGCCCGGGCCGCGCTGAGGTCGGCCAGCACGGTGTCCAGGGAGCGGCCCACGGCCGGGGCGTTGCCGCCGCACATCGCCGCGGTCAGCTCCGGCCGGGCGGCGGCGACGCGGGTGCCGTCGCGGAAGGAGCCGGCGCCGAGCGTGCCGGCCAGGGGGTCGTTGGAGATGAGGGCGGCGACCGCGGCGGCGACCAGGTGGGGCACGTGTGAGATCGCGGCCACGGCGGCGTCGTGCTCGTCCGCGGTGGCGGGCACGACGCGGGCGCCCAGGCCGGTGATCAGGGCGGCCAGCTCCACCCAGTCGCGCAGGCCGGTGCCGTCCTCGGTCAGGCAGAGCACCCAGGAGCAGCCGTCGAAGAGCCGCGGGTCGGCGGCGGTGAAGCCGGACGTCTCGCGGCCGGCCATCGGGTGGCCGCCGATGAACGTGGCCAGGGCCTGGCCGCCGGTGCGCAGGCGATCGGCGGCCAGGTCGCGGACCGGGCCCTTGACCGAGGTGACGTCGGTGACCACGCCGACGTAGCCGAGGGAGGCCAGCTCGTCGAAGACCGCGCCGACGGCCGGCAGCGGCACCGCGACGACGGTCAGGTCGGCGTCGCGCACGGCGTCGCCGATGGACGCCGTCACGTGCCAGCGGGCGTTGGCCGGGGCCTGCGCGGCCGCCGTGCGCGCCGTGGCCCGGGTCGCCGGGTCGGCGTCGTAACCCTGCGCGCGGTGTCCATGCATCGCGAGTGCCCGCAGGACCGATCCGCCGATCAGCCCGAGCCCGATCACCGCCACGTTCAACGTCGCTTCACGCACTGCGGAACTGTCGCACACTCGCCGATCACCCGTTCGGCTCGGGACGGCCGCCGAACGACTCATGCCGACCTATTCACACCAAATCACGCGGTTACGTGTAGTTACCGTGCCGTTCATGCGACTTATCCGATTTGCGGTGGCGGCGGTCGTCGCCGGGGCGTTGCTCGCCGGCGGCTCGGCCAGCGCGGCCACGGTGCGGCACAACCCGCTGCGCACGCCGCAGTTCGACGGGGCCGTGTTCGCCACCGCCTATCTGGGTGACACCGTGTACGTCGGCGGCAGCTTCGCCAACGCGATCGTGAACGGGCGCGGCGTCCCCCGCACCCGGCTGGCCGCCTTCAACGCGCGCACCGGGGCGCTGCTCGACTGGGCACCCTCGGCCGACGACACGGTCCGCGCCCTGGCGGCCGATGGTCACTCCGTGTATGCGTCAGGTGACTTCCAGCGCGTGTCCGGGGTGCAGCGCGACTCGCTGGCGAAGCTCGACGCCGCGACGGGCGCCGTCGATGCGTTCAGCCACGGCGTGACCGGCTCGGTGGTGGCCCTCGGGGTCGGGGGCGGGCGGCTGTACGTCGGCGGCCGCTTCACCGCGATCGACTCCTCCCGCCGGACCAACCTGGCCGCGTTCAGCACCACGACCGGCGAGCTCGACCCTCGCTGGGCGCCCACCACCGACGACGCCGTCGGCGCGATCGCCGTCACCCCGAAGCGGGTGTACCTCGGCGGCGGCTTCCACAGGACGAACGGCGTCGCCAACTCGCTGCGCCTCACCGCCGTCGATCCGGTCGACGGGTCGCTCGACCCGGGCTTCCTGCCCCGCCCGCCCGCCGTGGTCCTCGCGGTCGCCGTCGGCGCCGACGGGACCGTCTACGCCGGCATGGGCGGCCAGGGCGGCCGCGCCGCCGCCTACGGTCCGGCCGGCAAGCTCAGATGGACCCGCGTCTTCGACGGCGACGTGCAGGCGGTGGCGGCGCTGGGCGGGGTGGCGTACGTCGGCGGCCACTTCGACCGGGCCTGCACGACGCTGAGGAACGGCAGCCAGGGCGTCTGCACCGACGGCTCCTCGCCGCGGGTCAAGCTGGCCGCGGTCGGCGCCGCCGGGCAGCTGCTGGACTGGGCGCCGCAGGCCAACGGCATCGTCGGCGTGCGCACCCTGGCCGCCGGCGAGTCCCTGCACCAGCTGACGGCGGGCGGCGAGTTCACGACGGTCGGCGGGGCGAGCCAGAAGCGGCTCGCCGTCTTCGGCTGACACCCCGGGATAAGCTGCTGCTGTGGCACTGAGCGAGTCGCAGCAGTGGAAGGAACCGGGCGGGCCGCCGAGCCCGCCGCTCGGCCAGCTCCAGGCGACCGCCGGACAACCGCGCCAGCCCTGGCCGGGCGCGATCGGCCCGGCGGTGGTGGGCCCGCCACCGCGGCTGACCGCGGCCCGCCCGCCCACGCCGGCCGCCGCCTACGGGGCCTGGCAGGGCGCGCTGAAGCCGCCGGCGTTCCGGGTCAGCACGCCCAGGCCGACATATCGCGAGGCCCTGCCCATCCGCGGCCAGATGGTCGCCGCCGGGGGAGCCGCCGGCGCGGCCTGGATGCTGCTGTTCGGGCTGATGATGCACGGGTCCGCGCGGGGGTACGTCTGGATCACCCTCGTCGCCGGAATCCTCGCGTGGGTGGCGGCGGCGATCCTCGCCCGCTTCGGCGACCGCGGCGTGGCCGTGGGAGTGGCCGCCTCCAGCGGCATCGCGCTGGCCATCGCCGGCATCCTCGTGGCCTATCGTCTGGCCGGCGGAGACTGGCTCCTCTGGTAGCCGAGGCGAACGCCAGGGCAAGAAACGCGATACTTCGGCCCCGACTCTTGACGTGGATTCCGCCGAGGATCACTCTCAGCAACATGGCTTTGAGGCTGCAGCGGCTCGACCCCGAGCGGCGTCGCCGTCGGCTCGCGCTGCTGGTCGAACTCGCGGATGCCAAGGCGCTCCGCGAGCGGCTCCACCCCCGCCGTCTGCGGTCCGACCGCCTGCGCCAGCTGATCGCCAGCCGGCGCCGCGTCGCCGACTGACGACTCGCCGACTGAACTCGGGGGCCCTTTGCCGCCAAGCGGCAACCCGCTCGAATAGTGTTCACCGCGTACCGACGAGCACCGCACCGACCGGGGGGACCGTGTCGCACTTCGCTGCCGCTGTCACGCGCGGCGCTGATGGCTGGGCCGCTATCGAGCTCGACCTCAGCGGCATCGCCGACATCGAAGAGATCACCGATCGCCTGCGCGACGCCGATCCCGAGGCGTTCGTCTCGCTGCTGTTCGTCGAGTCCGACGACGCCTACCTGGCGATCCTGCGCCTCGACGAGGGCGAGGACCTGCGCGTCTTCGGCTCGGACTCGGTCTTCGCCGAGGAGTCGCGCCTCGGCGCCATCCTCCTGGGTGACATCGAGGACACGCTGCCGGAGCTCGCCGGGGAGGACGGCGAGGAGCCCGGCGCGGCCGAGGAGGAGGAGCGGCCCTCGGCCGAGCCCGACGTCGAGCCGGTCGGCGACTCCGAGCTGCTGGCCGACCTGGGCATGCCGGGCGGGCGGCTGCTGGAGCTGTGCGCCCAGGAGGGCATGCTGCCGGCCGACCTGACCGCCGAGATCTGCCAGGCCATCGGGGCCGGCGACGAGCTCGAGGAAATGCGCGAGGTGTGAGCGGCAGGAGCGGCCCGCAGCGCAGCGGAGGGGCCGCCTCGGAACCGCCCGGTGGCGACGGCCGCGGCGCCATCCGGCGCCGCTGGGAGCCGGCCATGCGCCGGGCCCTGGAGGTCGCGGCCACGGCCGGTCCGGACGTGCCCATCGGCGCGGTCCTGCTCGGCCCCGGCGGCGCCGAGCTGGCCGCCGCGCACAACGAGCGGGAGCTGACCGGCGACCCCACCGCGCACGCCGAGATGCTCGCCCTGCGCCGGGCCGCGACGCACACCAACGCCTGGCGGCTGGAGGACTGCGCCCTGGTGGTCACCGTCGAGCCCTGCACCATGTGCGCGGGCGCGATCGTGCTGGCCCGGGTGGGCGTGGTCGTCTTCGGCGCCTGGGAGCCCAAGACGGGCGCCGCCGGCTCGCTGTGGGACGTGCTGCGCGACCGGCGGCTCACCCACCGCCCCGAGGTGGTCGGCGGGGTGCTGGAGGACGAGTCGGCGGCCCTACTGCGCGGGTTCTTCGGCGGGCATCGCGAGTAGGGAGCGGCAGATCTCGCGGGCGGCGTCGGTCCACGGGGCCGGGCGCAGCGTGCTGGGGTCGAGCTTCACGTTGACCCGCCGGCCCTCCGCGTGCACCGTCTGCCGGTCGGCCGAGAGGATCCGGAAGCGGTACACCGCGCTGCTCTCCCCGAGCGACTCCAGCCAGAAGTGCACGCCGATCTCGCCGGTGCCGCGGACCGGCGCGCGGTAGGCGATCGAGTACTCCACGACGGCGTGGGTGACGTCCGGGGTGGTCGGGCGGCCCCCGGCGAACGAGTGGCCGCGCTGGGCCCACCAGTCGGACAGAGCGCGCTCGAGGAACACCGCGTACCGCGCGTTGTGGACGATGCCCATCGCGTCGAGGTCGTCGAAGTGCACGGTGAACGGTTGGACGGCTCCGGGCAGTACCGCTGCGGTCATTCAGGCCTCCGGAAGAAGTTCGGGCGTCGGGCTCAGGCCGCGCAGCCGCTCCAGGGCGGCCGTGCGCGCGAAGGTGTAGACGCGGCTCGCCGGCAGCAGCCGGGACTCGTAGACGGCCGCGGTCTGGTGTGCGTTGAGCTCGAAGGACAGCTGCTCCGGGTCGATCTGCGGGCGCAGCTCGCCGAGCTTGATAGCCTCGTCGATCAGCCGATGGAGCAACACGTGCCAGAGCTCCAGCGCCTCGGCCAGCCGGTCGTGCACCGGGCCGGGGCGGGCGGCGAACTCGAACTGGGCGTTGCAGAAGAAGCAGCCGCCGGGCAGGGCGCCGGAGGCCACGTCGGCGAGGCGCCGCTCGTGCATGGCCCACAGCCGGCGCAGCCCGCGCGGCTCCCGCAGCGCCGGGCGGACCACCACCCGGGTGTACCGGTCCTGCGCGTGCCCGATGGCCGCGAGCTGCAGCTCCTCCTTGGTTCGCCAGTGCGCGAAGAGGCCGGACTTGCTCACCCCCAGCCGCTCGGCGAGCTGGCTGAAGGAGAGCCCGTCCAGCCCGGACTCGGTGGCGAGCACGATGGCGGCGTCGAGCGCGGCGGTGCGCGCCCGTTCGCCACGGGCCAGGCGGCCGTCGATCACGAGACGACGGTACCAAACAATAAAAGCGATCGGTCGGTTAGTTTTGTGCGGGCAGGGTCACCGTGACCCTGAGCCCGCCCCCGGCCCGCGGTTCGGCGTCGGCCGCGCCCCCGTGCGCGACCGCGACCGAGCGCACGATCGACAGGCCGAGGCCGGTCCCTCGGGCCGATCCGGTCCGCGAGCGGAGTCGCCGGAAGGGCTCGAAAAGGCCCGGGATCTCGTACTGCGGAATCACCGGCCCTGTGTTCTCCACCACCAGCCGCACGACCCCGCCGGACCGGCCCGTCGACAGCCACACCCGCCCGTCGGGGACGTTGTAGGTCACCGCGTTGTCCACGAGGTTCTGTACGACCCGCTCCAGCAGCACGGGATCGCCCGTCACCGGCGCCGGCCCGAGGTCGGCCTCGACGTCGCCGCGCCCGGCGACCACGTGCCGGGCCACGTCGGCCAGGTCGACCCGGTCGTGCACGGTCAGCTCCTGCTCGGAGGCGACCAGCGTGAGCAGCCCGTCGATGAGGCGCTCGTGGCGGGCGTTGACGGCCAGCAGCGTCTCGCCGAGCTGGACCACCTCCGGCGGCGGGTCGGGCCGGCCGAGCGCCACCTCGATGAGCGTCCGGTTGATCGTGATCGGGGTGCGCAGCTCGTGCGAGGCGTTGGCGGCGAACCGGCGCTGCGAGTCGAAGGCCTGGTCCAGCCGCTCCAGCATGGAGTCGAACGTGTCGGCCAGCTCCTTGATCTCGTCCTTCGGGCCGGCCAGCGCGATCCGCTCGCGCAGGTGCCCGCCGGCCACCCGCCGGGCCGCCTCGGTGATCCGCCCGACCGGCCGCAGCGCCCGCTCGGCCATCAGCCAGCCGAAGCCGACGCCGATCACGGTCAGCAGGCCCAGCGCGATCGAGCCCTGGGTCAGCAGCGTGTCCAGCGTGTCGCGCTCGATCGCCTGCTGGCGCTGCTGCAGCTGCTCGACGAGCTGGAACAGCGCCTGCTGCTGGGTGCCGAGCGCGGACTTCACCTCGGGCGGCAGGGCGGTCGTCGACGAGTTGCGCTGGTGGATGTTCTGTTGCACCAGGAAGTACGTCAGCGTCAGCAGCAGCGCGCCGCCGACCAGGAACAGCGCGCCGTAGAGCAGCGTCAGGCGGGCGCGGATGCGCAGGTGCTTCACGGGATCTGGTACCCCACTCCGGCGACGGTCGCGATCACGGGCGGATCGCCCAGCTTGCGGCGCAGCGTCATCACGGCCACCCGCAGCACGTTGGTGAACGGGTCGATGTGCTCGTCCCAGGCCCGCTCCAGCAGCTGCTCGGCGCTCACCACCGCGCCGCCGGCCCGCAGCAGCTCCTCCAGCACGGCGAACTCCTTGCGGGTCAGCGCCACGTGGTGCCCGCCCCGGTAGACCTCCCGGCGGTTCGGGTCCAGCCGCAGGTCGCCGCGCTCCAGCACCGGCGGGGCGGCGGCCCGGGCCCGCCGCCCGAGCGCCCGCACCCGGGCCACCAGCTCGGCGAAGGCGAACGGCTTGCCCAGGTAGTCGTCGGCGCCGAGGGACAGCCCGGCGACCCGCTCGGTGACCGCCGAGGCCGCGGTCAGCATGAGGATGCGGGTCTCCGGCAGGGTGGCGCTGACGTGCCGGCACACCTCGTCGCCGTCGACGACGGGCAGGTCCCGGTCGAGGATCAGCACGTCGTACTCGTTGATGCCGAGCCGCTGCAGCGCCCCGTCGCCGTCGTAGGCGACGTCCACCGCGAAGGACTCCCGGCGCAGCCCCTCGGCCACGGCGTCGGCCAGCAACTGCTCGTCCTCGACCACCAGCACCCGCATGTTCCTCATGGTGCCGTGCGCGCGCGTAAGCCGGGGATAAGCCCGCGCGCTGACGGCCGTCTTATGGCCCGGCCGGTTTCGTTACCGCCTGGTGCCGTGCGCGCGCGTAAGCCGGGGATAAGCCCGCGCGCTGACGGCCGTCTTATGGCCCAGCCGGTTTCGTTACCGCCATGAGAAAGCTCCTGATCGCCACGATCTGCTGCGTGCTGCTGACGGCGTGCTCGTCGCCGTCGTCCGGTCCCTCCGTTGCCACTGCCGGCAGCGGTACCGCGACACCCTCCGCCTCCGCGGCGGCCGGCAAGGCCGAGGCGAACCGGCAGTTCGCCAAGTGCATGCGCGAGCACGGGGTCGACGTGCCGGACCCGGGGCCGGACGGCAACCTGCAGTTCGACGCCAAC
Source organism: Dactylosporangium sp. NPDC051485 (assembly GCF_040682015.1). NCBI lineage: Bacteria > Bacillati > Actinomycetota > Actinomycetes > Micromonosporales > Micromonosporaceae > Dactylosporangium > Dactylosporangium sp. NPDC051485. The sequence continues at coordinate 87,996 of NZ_JBFAZW010000022.1, read as the reverse complement.
GCCGCCGGGGATCGCAACAAGGCGGTGCAGGCGACGTCGGCGTGCCAGCAGTACCTGCCGAACGGGGGCGACCTGAAGAACCTGTCCCCGGAGCAGCTCGAGCTGGCCCGGGCCTTCGCCAAGTGCATGCGGGAGCACGGGATCGACATGCCGGACCCCGACCCGAACTCGGGCGTCGCGGGGATCCTGAAGGGCAACATCGACTTCAACAGCCCGCAGTTCAAGTCCGCCACCGAGGCCTGCAAGAGCACGGTGAAGCGGTGAAGCGCTGGCTTCTCGCCTTCTCCGCGGTCGCCGTGGTCGCCCTTGTGGGATATACCGGATTTGCGCGAAACTCCGCGGCGACCCCGGCCGCCCCGCCGCCGCCCCACACGGCGAAGGTCGCCAAGGGGACGCTCACCGCGACCGAGGACGTGGACGGCACGCTCGGCTTCGGCGACCCGGTGACGGTCAACGGCCGGCTGCCGGGCACCGTCACCGGCCTGCCGGCGGCGGGCGCCACGGTGCGGCGGGGCGAGGCGATGTACCGCGCCGACGGCCGCCCGGTCGTGCTCTTCTACGCCGCCGCGCCCTTCTACCGCACCCTGAAGCCGGGCGACAAGGGCGAGGACGTCACCGCGTTCGAGGCCAACCTGGCGGCGCTGGGCTACAAGGGCTTCACCGCCGACGACTCCTACACCGGCGCCACCGCCGACGCCGTGCGCGACTGGCAGCACGACCTGGGCCTGCCCGAGACCGGCACGGTCGAGCTCGGCCGGGTCGTGGTCGCGCCCGACGTGGTGCGCGTCGGCGAGGTGAAGGCCCACCTGGGCGACAACGCGGCCGGCCCGATCCTGCGGTGGACCGGCGCCACCCGCCTGGTCACCGTCCAGCTCGACGTCACCGAGCAGCGCCTCGCCGCGGTCGGCGCGCCCGCCTCGGTGCGGCTGCCCGACGACACCGTGGCCGACGGGCGCATCTCCGCCATCGGCGCGGTGGCCACCGCCTCCGTACAGAACAACCAGACCAAGGTGACCGTCGACGTCACGGTGAGCATCGCCGACCAGGCGCGGCTCGCCACCTTCGACGCCGCACCGGTGAAGGTCACCCTGGTCGCGCAGCAGCGCGAGAACGTCCTCACGGTGCCCGTGAGCGCTCTGGTGGCGCTTTCCGAGGGTGGGTACGGCCTGCAGCTGATCGACGGGCCCGGCACCCGCACGGTCGCGGTGCAGACCGGCCTCTTCGCCTCGGGCCGGGTCGAGGTCTCCGGCCCCGGCCTCGCCGAAGGCCAGACCGTCGGGGTGGCCGGATGATCGCGCTGGAGCGGGTCCGCAAGGTGTACCCGGGCGGCGTCACCGCGCTCGACGACGTCTCCCTGGAGATCGAGGCCGGGGCGCTGGTGGCGATCGTGGGGCCGTCGGGCTCCGGGAAGTCGACGCTGCTGCATCTCGTCGGGGCACTGGACCTCCCGACGAGTGGTGTCGTGAACATCGACGGCCGGGACGTCGCGGCGCTGTCGGACGCGGGTCTGTCGCGGCTGCGCGCCACCACGATCGGGTTCATCTTCCAGCAGTTCCACCTCGCCCCGGGCCTGTCCGCCCTGGACAACGTGGCCGACGGCCTGCTCTACGCCGGGGTGGCCCGGGCCGAGCGGCGCCGCCGGGCCGTGCTCGCCCTGGAGCGGGTCGGCCTGGGCCACCGCCTGGAGCACCGCCCGCACCAGCTCTCCGGCGGCGAGCGCCAGCGCGTCGCCATCGCGCGGGCGGTGCTGGGCGACCCGCCGCTGCTGCTGGCCGACGAGCCGACCGGCAACCTGGACAGTGCCGCCGGCGAGGGCGTGATGGCCCTCCTGCGGGCCCTGCACGCGGCCGGCACCACGGTCGTCGTCATCACCCACGACCGCGACATCGCCGCCTCCCTCCCGCGGCGGATCGCCGTGCGCGACGGGAGGCTCGCATGAAGTTCGCGGACGTCTGGCGGCTCGGCGCGATCGGCCTGCGCACCCGCCCGCTGCGCGTGGTGCTCTCGGCCCTGGGCATCGCCATCGGCATCGCCGCGATGATGTCGGTCGTCGGCATCTCGGCCTCCAGCCGGGCCCAGGTCGACCGCCAGCTCGCCGCCCTGGGCACCAACCTGCTGACCGCCGGCCCGGGCAGGTCCTTCTTCGGCGACGACACCCACCTGCCCGACGGCGCCGAGGCCATGGTCGCCCGGATCGGCCCGGTCACCGGCGTCTCGGCCACGGGCCGGGTGCCGGGGGCGAAGGTGTACCGCACCGACCGCATCCCGGCCGCCGAGTCCGGCGGCATCGCGGTGCTGGCCGCCCGCCCCGGCCTTCCGGCCACGGTCGGCGCCACGGTGCACGCCGGGACCTGGCTGGTCGCGCCCACCTACCCGACCGTCGTCCTGGGCTCCCGGGCCGCTTCGATTCTCGGCCTCGGCGACGGCCTGGGCCTGCGGGTCTGGCTCGGCGACCATTGGTTCACGGTGGTCGGGATCCTGGATCCGGTACCGCTGGCCCCCGAGCTCGACAGCGCGGCCCTCATCGGCTGGCCGGCCGCCACGGAGGTGCTCGGCTTCGACGGGTACCCGACGACGATCTACAGCCGCTCGCGCGACGACGCCGTGCAGCAGGTGGCCGCGGTGCTGGCCGCGACCGCCAACCCCGAGGCGCCGAACGAGGTCCAGGTCTCCCGCCCGTCCGACGCGCTGGCGGCCAAGGAGGCCACCGACCAGGCGTACACCGGACTGCTCCTCGGCCTGGGCGCGGTGGCCCTGCTGGTCGGCGGCGTCGGCGTGGCCAACACGATGGTCATCTCGGTCCTCGAGCGCCGCCCGGAGATCGGCCTGCGGCGGGCACTCGGCGCGACCCGCTCCCACGTCCGCCTGCAGTTCCTGGCGGAGTCGCTGCTGCTGGCGGCGCTGGGCGGCCTGGGCGGCGTGCTGCTGGGCCTGCTGGTGACGGAGTCCTACGCGGCGGCCCGCTCGTGGCCCGCCGTCCTGCCGTGGTGGTCCATGGCCGCCGGCCTGGCCGCGACCCTGGTCATCGGCGCCATGGCCGGCCTGTACCCGGCGATGCGGGCCGCCCGCCTGTCCCCGACGACCGCTCTGGCGTCTTGAGTTGTGTCCGATATGTCGCTCGCTTTGTGAGCTTTGTGAGCTTTGTGAGCGACATATCGGATTTTTCGGTTATGCCAGAATTTATGCGATGATCGTTTGCAGCGCGATCTCGACCATCTGGCCGAACGTCTGCTCCCGCTCCTGGGCGGTCGTCCGCTCCCCGGTCTTGATGTGGTCGCTGACGGTGAGCAGCGTCAGCGCCCGGGCCCCGAACCGCGCCGCGATCGTGTACAGCGCCGCGGACTCCATCTCCACGGCCAGCACCCCGTAGTCGGCCAGCCGGTCGTACAGGTCGGGCCGGTCGGTGTAGAACGCGTCGGCGGCCAGGATCGGCCCGACCCGCATCGCGATCCCCTGCTCCGCCGCCACGTCGACGGCCGTGCGTAGCAGCCCGAAGTCCGCCACCGGCGCATAGTCGATGAGCCCGTCGAAGCGCTGCCGGTTCATCATGGAGTCGGTGCTGGACCCGATCGCCGCCACCACGTCACGCAGCCTGAGCGACTCCTGCAGCGCCCCGCAGCTGCCGACCCGGATCAGCGCCTTGACGCCGTAGTCGTTGATCAGCTCGTGCGCGTAGATGCTGGCCGAGGGCATCCCCATGCCGGAGCCCTGCACAGACACCTCGACGCCGTTGTACTTCCCGGTGAACCCGAGCATGTTCCGGACGGTCGAGTAGCAGTACGCATCCTGCAGGTACGTCTCGGCGATCCACTTCGCCCGCAGGGGATCCCCCGGCAGCAGGACCCGCTCGGCAATCTGACCCGGCTCGGCGCCGATGTGCGTGCTCATACCGTGATCCTGCCAAACGGCGAGCCCCCGCGCGGACGGGCCCGGGCCGTCAGGTAACCTCTTCGGCGGTGGCGTGTCCGAGTGGCCTAAGGAGCACGCCTCGAAAGCGTGTGAGGGGGTAACTCCTCCCGGGGTTCGAATCCCCGCGCCACCGCACTCGGCCAGCACGAACGCCCGGCACCTCCCATCGGAGGCGGCCGGGCGTTCGGCGTTCCAGTCTCATTTCGTCTCAGTTGCAATCGCCGCGATGCGCGCCGGTGGCTCGCACCGGGGTGGTTGCCGCTCGGCGCATCCGCCCGGTACCGCCCTGCCGTGTGTCAGAAGAAGCTCAGATGGGGCATGAGCTTGCCGGCAGCCTCGACAATCGACCGAGCCTCGACGTGCGCCTCCCTCGCCTCGGCCGGAGTGGTGCCGACCTCCTGAGCGGATGGGTACTCCAGTTCGTTGCGCCGCCTTCGTAGGGTGCCGAAGCCGCGGAAGTGGCCTTGAAACTGGGCTCGCATCGCTTGCTCGACTGCATAGTGGCCGCCTTTGCTCGTCGGCCGGAGGCCCTGTTGCGCAAGCAAGGCGGTGCATGCAAACCGGGCCGCGTCATAGGCCAGCGTGTAGCTGCTGTCAGGATCCTCGTCGCACAGGACGGCGGCCGAGAGTAGGGTGCGGCCTGCCTTGTCGAGCAACGGTTGGCCGTCTGCATCTGCGCCTTGGATCTTTTGCAGGTCGCCAAGTTCGAGCAGTTCCCGCACCTTGTCAGCACCCTGCGCCCACTGGGGCATTCTTGAATCCTTCCGGATGGTGTTGCCACCGCGGGCTATTCGGTGGCAACACGGTCGATGACTGTTACCAAAGGTGACGCCTTGATCTGTTGCACGAGAGCGTCCGAAGCATCCTGCCACTGCTGCGGCGATCGCACCGTCGGGTTCACCGGCAGGCCGAGGCGATCCTGCGCGGCATCCGCGGCCTCGTAGACGGCGGCCCGAACCGGGGTGCCGATCACCAGAACATCCACGTCGTTGGGCAGGGCACCCGGTTCGCCGGCGTACCGCGCCGCCCAGGAGCCGTAGATGTACACGTGCCGTACGTCGCGCACGTCGGCGAATGCCTCGCCGACGACGGTCTGCGGCCCGAACGTGAGCAGCAACAACTGGCTAAGGGCGGTCGCGACGCGGTGCCCGGTGGCTGCTCTCAGAAGTCGGGTCCGGCCAACCTTGCGGTCATGGATCAGACCCGCGGTGACGAGGCGTTGCGCCTCACGATGCAAGGTCGACAGCGGAACACCCAGGCGGGTCGCAAGTTCGGTGGCTGGATATTCGTCGCGTGGGTGGAGATACAGCCAGGTCAGCAACTCGGCCTGGTGCTGCGAACGGAAGAGCGGTAGCAGGCTCGGCGCTTCACTACGCATACTTGCAATTTATATCCCAGTTAAGTGGAGCAACGGTGCAACGCCGGCCCCGGGCATTCCGCATGCCGCGCCCGACCAGATCGCGCAGGCCTACTGGGCCCTGCACACCGAGCGCAGCCAGAACGAGCGCGTCATCAACGGCTGACTCACGCGCCAGGGCGGGTCAGGTGTCGTACTCGCCGTCCCACGGCGGTCCGAAGCCGAGCTCGTCCGGGTAGAGCTCGGCACGCTCGCCGAACTCGTCGTCCGTTTCGTCCACGAGGCCGAACAGCACGCCGTCCACGGTGGTCTGGAACAGCTGGATCGCCACGTCGCAGTAGTGCTTGTCGGGCAGGCCCGCGAGCAGGTTGGCCAACTCCTGTTCGGCTCGGGCGACGACCTCTCGCTCGCCATCGGCTGTCGTGCCGGTGAACCGGATGTCGGAGCTCAGGTGGTGGCCGTCCCGGTCGAATCGATGGAGGTAGGCGTACCAGCGCTTGTGTGGTTCCCACTGATCCGCGCCGTGGAAGTCCTCCCGGAAGGCGGCGGTAACGCCGGCGAGGAACTGACCATCGGCGAAGCGGCCGATCGTGTCGGTTCGATAGCCCGGTTCGTGTCTGATGGGAACGGTCAGAGGGACAGCCACGTGGGGCAGCATAAGGGTGGTCACCTCTCCGGGCGTGTCACCGCCGTCGCGATAGCGTGGGCGCATGGCGAGCGCTCGTGATCCTCTGGCCGATCTTCGGCGTATCGCGTTCCTGCTCGAGCGGGCGCACGAGGCCACGTACCGGGTCAGGGCGTTTCGAGGTGCGGCGGCCAAGCTGGCCAAGCTGCCCGAAGGGGAGCTGGTCTCGCGGGCCGGCGCGGGGACGCTTACCGAGCTGGCCGGGGTCGGGGACGTCACCGCCCGGTGCATCGTCGAGTCGCTGGCCGGGGAGGAACCCGTATATCTCCGGCGGCTGGAGGCCACGGCCGGGCAGGACCTCGACGAGGCCACGGCGGGGCTGCTGGCGGCGCTCAAGGGGGACTGTCACGCACACTCGGACTGGTCCGACGGCGGGTCGCCGATCGACGAGATGGCGATGGCGGCGGCGCAACTGGGGCACGAGTACCTCGTGCTCACCGATCACTCGCCCCGGCTCAAGGTGGCCAAGGGGCTGTCCGCGGAGCGGCTCGAGGAGCAGCTGGGGGTCGTGGCGGAGGTCAATGCCGGGTTCGCCGGGCTGGGGATGGACTTCCGGATTCTGACCGGCATCGAGGTGGACATCCTCGCCGACGGGTCGCTCGACCAGACCGAGGAGCTGCTCGGGCGGCTCGACGTGGTGGTCGGGTCGGTGCACAGCAACCTCAAGGACGAGCCCGAGGTCATGACCCGGCGGATGGTCACGGCGCTGGCCAATCCGCACCTCGACATCCTCGGGCACTGCACCGGGCGGCTCATCACCGGCGGGCGGGGGACGCGGGCGGAGAGCCGGTTCGATGCCGAGGCTGTGTTCCGGGCTGCCGTCGAGCATGACAAGGCCATCGAGATCAACTCCCGGCCGGAGCGGCTCGATCCGCCGAAGCGGTTGTTACGGGTGGCGCTGGAGCTGGGGTGCCGGTTCTCCATCGACACCGACGCCCACGCGCCCGGGCAGCTCGACTGGCTCGGCAACGGGTGTGCGCGGGCCGTGGCCTGCGGGGTGCCCGTCGACCGGATCGTCAACACCATGGGGGCGAAGGGCCTGCTTGCCTGGGCGGCGACGCACGAATAGGCCCTGGGAGATGCCGACCCCGCTCAGCACGATCAGGCCGCCCACCGGCTGGTGCCAGGTGAGGTGCTCGCCCAGGAACAGCACGCCGGCCAGGGCCGCGACGAACGGCGGGAAGTACGTGACCATCGAGCCCGTCGTCACGCCGGCGGTCTGGACCACGTGGTAGTTCAGGGCGAAGGCGATGCCGGTGCCGAAGATGCCCAGGGCCAGGACGCCCAGCCAGACCTTCGGGGACAGGCTCAGCGGCGACGGCGGAAGACCGGCGACCAGCGGGGCGGCGATGACCAGGTGCAGGGTCGACATGATGAGCTGGCCGGCCGAGAGCTGGAACGGGGAGATGTCGAAGTGCTGCATCAGCCAGCGGGTGTAGTTGAACGCGATGCCGTAGCCGGTCACCGCGCCCAGCAGCATCAGCTGGCCGGAGAGCGAGGCCCCGGCTACGCCGTTCCAGACGCCGAGCACCACCAGTACACCCAGGAATCCGACCAGCAGTCCGGCCATCTGGCGCCGGGCGGGACGCTGGGAACGCACGGCGACGAGGGTGACCAGCAGGGTGGTCAGCGGGGCGGTGCCGTTCCAGATGCCGGCCAGGACGCTCGGCACGCGCTGCTCGGCGTAGCCGAACAACACGAACGGGAACGTGGTGGCGAACAGCGAGAACACGAACAGGTGGGCCCACAGGCGCAGGCCGCGCGGGAGCGGCAGCCGCCGCACGGCCAGCAGGACCAGCATCGTCAGGGCGCCCAGGACGATGCGGAAGAGGGCGATGTACACCGGCGCCAGCTCCGGCAGCGCGTCCTTGATGAACATGAAGCTGGTGCCCCAGATGAGGGCGATGGCGGCGAACGCCGGCAGCCAGCGCTTGACGTCAGGGGCGGAACCAACCATGCGCCTTACTCTGCCGCAACCTGGGAAAGGCTGTCATCACGCTGAGCCACGGGTTGGGAATTGGCCTGTGGGTGCGCCGCGGCGACCCGGTTCGTGCCGTAGGGTTCGGCCGTGGGTTCTATCGATGACATCGCCAACAGGTATGTCGAGCAGTGGGCGCCCCTCGACCCGATCGGGGCGACCTTCGTCGGAATTGCCGGCCACGACGACCGGCTGACCGACCTCTCGCCCGACGGGTTCGCCGCGCTCGCGGAGCTCGACCGGCGCACGCTCGCCGCGCTCGACGCCGAGACGCCCTCCGACGAGACCGAGCGGGTGGCCAAGGAGGCCATGCAGGAGCGGCTCGGGCTGGCGCTGGAGCGGTACGAGGCCGGGGACCTGACCAGCGACATCAACGTGATCTCCAGCCCGCTGCACGGGGTGCGCAGCTCGTTCGACCTCATGCCGACCGAGGGCGAGGAGGCGGTGGCCAACATCCGGGCCCGCCTCGCCGCGGTGCCGCGGGCGCTCGCCCAGTGGCGCCAGACGCTGCTGCACGAGGCCCAGCGCGGCAACGTCGCGCCGGCCAAGCAGATCGTCGAGGTGGCCAAGCAGTGCGAGGTGTGGGCCGACCTCGAGGGCGACAACTTCTACCCCGACCTCGCCGCCCGCGTCGCCGCGGGCAACCCGGCGCTCGGCGCCGACCTGGCCCGGCACGCCGAGGAGGCGCGCGCGGCGACCGTGGAGACCGGCGAGTTCCTGCGCCGGAGGCTCGCGCCGCTGGGCCGGCCGAAGGAGGCCGCCGGGCGCGAGCGCTACCAGCTGGCCTCCCGCTACTTCCTGGGCGCGACGGTCGACCTCGACGAGGCGTACGCCTGGGGCTTCCACGAGCTGGCCCGGCTGGAGTCGGAGATGCGCGCCGTGGCCGACAAGATCGTGCCGGGCGGCACGGTCGACGAGGCCGTGGCCGCGCTGGACGCCGACCCGGCCCGCACCATCCACGGCAAGGATGCGTTCCGCGGCTGGATGCAGCAGCTGGCCGACGCGACCGTCGAGGAGCTCAACGGCCGGCACTTCGACATCCCGGAGCAGGTGCGCGCGATCGAGTGCATGCTCGCCCCGACGTCGGACGGCGGCATCTACTACACCGGGCCGAGCGAGGACTTCAGCCGCCCGGGGCGCATGTGGTGGGCCGTGCCGCAGGGCGTGGACAGCTTCTCCACCTGGCGGGAGGTGACGACGGTGTACCACGAGGGGGTCCCCGGTCACCACCTGCAGATCGCCCAGACGTACGTGCGGGCCGAACTGCTGAACCGGTGGCGCCGGCTGCTCGCCTGGTCGTCCGGGCACGGCGAGGGGTGGGCGCTCTACGCCGAGCGGCTCATGGACGAGCTGGGCTACCTCGACGACCCCGGCGACAAGCTCGGCATGCTCGACGGGCAGGCGTTCCGGGCCACCCGCGTGATCGTGGACATCGGCATGCACCTGGAGCTGACGATTCCTCGAGACAACCCGTTCGGGTTCGCGCCCGGGGAGCGGTGGACGCCCGAGCTCGGGTGGGAGTTCCTGCGGGCACACTGCCGGGTGGAGGAGAAGAGCCTCCGGTTCGAGCTGAATCGGTACCTCGGGTGGCCGGGGCAGGCGCCGTCGTACAAGCTCGGGGAGCGGGCCTGGCTCGCGGCCCGGGCGGATGCGCAGGCCCGGAAGGGTTCGGCGTTCGACCTCAAGGCCTTCCACCGGGACGCGCTCAACCTCGGCTCCCTGGGCCTGGACCCGCTGCGGGCGGCGCTCGCGCGGCTGTAACGCCGGAACGGCACGGTGCTCGGACGGCCAGCGTAAGGTACTTGCCGTCCGAGCAACCGCTCAGCGAACGCCGTTCGCGGCCTGGCGTTCGTACACCCTGGCGCGCTCGTCGACCGCGTTGGCCAGACGTTCCTCCATGTGGATCGCGTGTTCGCGCCTGCGCTGTTCCTGCTCCTCGCGCAACATCTCGCGCTCGTTGTCCTTGCCCCGCAGTTCCAGGGCGTGGGTCTCCACCGCGTCGTCGAGGGTGTGCTTCACCAACTCGTCGTAGCGGGTGTTGCCGCCGCTCATCTTCATCAGGACCGGCGCGCAGTCAATCATGATGAAGAGCAGGCGGATGAGGATCGCGGCAACGGTCAGCGTGAAGCTGCCAGCGGTGAGTTCGGCCAGCGCGTCCAGGCGCTCGATCAGGCCGATCTTGGCATCCGGCTGCGGCAACTTCCCGACCCGGGCATTGATCGCCGCGTCGCGCTGCCGGCCGAACGTGCTGCGGCTGTCCGTCACCGCCGTTTCGAGCAAGGCGATCTGTTTGTCCAGCTCCGCGAGCTGCTGTTGCTGTTGTTCGATGGGGTGCGTGCCGAAGTACTGCAGCGCGTTCTGCTTGTCCTGCTTGCAGTTGATGCCATCTCCGACGTGCCCGGTCAGCCCTTCACCCTTGTGCCCCGCGCATTCGTCGGTGCTCTTCTTGTTCAGCGCATTGAGCTGATTGGTCTCGTCCACGATCGTGGCCCGCAACGTCTTGGCCCTCTCCTGGAGCGAGGCCAGCTGCGCGTCCTGGCCGGCTGGCGAGGCAGGCAGCGACAGGATGTCACCGGTGTCGGTGCACGATGCCGGAGCCGGCCCCGCCGACTTGTCCGCCGGGTCCGGGTTGCACGCGGTCAGCCGGCTCCGCATCGCCTGGATGGCGCTCGCCCGGTCGTCCACGACTCGTGCCTCGATCGCGGTCTGGAAGACGCGCAACACCAATGGCTCGGCGACCACGATGCCAACCAGCACAGCGACACTCAGCCGGGTGACGAACAACAGCAGCTTCTGCCACGCCTCGACCGGACGGCTGGAAACGATCCACCGGTCGAACACGATGATGAACAGGAACCAGATGAGCGCCGGGACAAGGGCTCCGATGCTCGATTCGCCGACCGCCTCGCAGACGGCGAACCACATCGAGAACGCCGCAATCGTCGCGGTACCGATGACAATCGCGCCCAGCGATGAGTAGTACGACCGCTCCTGCGGCACCCGGTCCATGAGCGCCTCGTCCACCCCAGCCAGGTAGCGAAGCTGCCGACCGAACTTGGCGAAGGTCGGCAGGGAGTTCGAAGCACTTTTCGCCCGTGCGTGCCGCGGCTCCTCTTCCAACGCATGCCGCGGACCGTTGATCCACGGGGCGGCCCAGGTCTTGTGCAACGCGTCGAGGTCGCCGTTGCGCAGCGCCCCCAGATCGACGGTGGGCGCATCGGGCAGGTCGGCAGTCGACGTACTAGTCGGCGTCTTTGATGGCAAATCGACCCTCCTTCGAGGAGTTCGTGGATTCGAGCTTCCTCAGGTCCGCCGAACGCAAGCCGATCTCGGCCGTGGCGGACCCGGCCGGGAGGGCGTCCTTGCTAGCGCCGGCGAGACGTGAGACCAGCGTGTTCACGAGGATGCGTCCGTCGAACGGCAGCTGGTCGAGCTGACCGTTCTTCTCCAAGACCCTCAGCAGTTCGAGGATGTTGGCGTCCTTGGTGGCCTGGTCGGCATGGACGTCGTCGGCGAGCTTCTGCAGATCGATCTTGTCGCGGATGACGCCGAGCGCCCGGACATATGCAGGCTGCGTGATCTTCTCGGCGAGCGCCGTGGCGTCTTCGTCCTCGTAGCTGCCGAGCAGCACGGCCAACTGCCGGGCCCATTGCGCGTCCCGCAGGCCGCGCAGGTGCTCGATCATCGCGATCGGCGTCAGGACCTCTACCGATTCAAGCGTGACTCGCAGGCCGGGGATGTTGGGCGTCGTCTCACGGCACCAGGCGCGAACCCTGGCGTCCACCTTGATCCGCAGCTCACGGACGTCACCGATATCGGTCTCCTGACCCTTAACCAGCAGACCGCGGTCGGCGCGCAAGAAGTTCTGCAGCATCTTGACCAGGTCGATCGGGCCGCGCTGCGCCGCAACGACCGGATCGGTCACCTGGCACTGAAACCGGCACCGCACGGTGAACTCGTCGATGTGGCTGTTCGACGGAATCGGAACGTCGACCTCGATGTCCTTTTCGCGGGTCTGTACCACGCTCACCGAGACCGCGCTCGTCACGTACGACTCGGTGCCGGCGATCGCACCGCGTGCCACCTGCCACTTGTCTCCCGTGCTGAAGATCAGCGCGACGCCCGGTTGCTGCGCGGGCAGCGTCGCCGGGTTGCGCCGGGCGGGAATGAGTCCAAGGCCGCGCCGGGGCACCAGGCCGAGCGCGATCTCGCGAACTGGATAGTCGTCCGTCATGGGTTGATTCACCTTCTGTCGAGGATCTGGATGAACGACCGGATAATCTTGCGAGTGGACTCGGTGTCCTCCTCGGACATGGCCAGCGCGCGCTCCACCTGCGGAGCGAGAACGGCGCGTTGCTCGTGGGTCCACCTGCCTTTGACGGCAAGTCCCAGTTCATCGGCGACCGCCAGCGGATCGTCACCGTCGGCCAGTTGCATCAACAAACGGCGCAGCAGGTTGACCCCGGCGTGACGATGTGGACCACTCGCCAGGACTTCGGCGAACAGCATTCCGATCGGCCTCGCAGCGCCGGGTTCCGCCTGCAGCAGGCGTCCGATCACGAGTTCGTCGGAAGTCAGGCTCGGGGCCTCCAGGATGCTCAGGACGGCGGTGAGGCTGCCACGACGGCCGAGGGCCGTCGCGTTCTCGGTCGACCAGTCCAAGGCCGCGACGGTGGTACGGAGCATCCATACGGCGCGTTCCGCGTCGCCACCAGCGCCGGCGAGCATGACCGACAGCGCGATGCGGGCCACCGCCGCGATCTGCTTGCTGCGCGAGGCCAGATACCAGAGTTCCTCGAATGTCGCTTCCGGGTACCGCAGGCTCAACCGGCTGCCCAGGGCCAGCGCGGCCGTCATCGCTCGCCGTGACCCCTGGTTCTGCGACCACCCCAGCGCCAGTTCGAGTGCCTGTGGTGCAAGGCGCTCACTTGCGGCCATCACGGAGAGGAGGTTTGCCGCCGCGGTTCGGTACACCCATTCGCCGTCCGCCCACGGGACCAGGAACGATTCTTTGACGTCCGCCCAACGGCCCTCGGCCAGAAGGGCAACGCCGATGGAGTTCTGCACCCTGACGTCCGAAGAGACGTCGCGCGCAAGCTCCGTGATCCACTGCCGCATCGGCTGAATCAGGCGATACCCGTACCGGTGCCAGATCTCGCCGATCGCATGCTCGCGCATGTACGGCGAGCGGAACCCGACGCGCCGCTCCTTGAACGGGCCGTCCCCGTCGAGCGTGGCGAGAAGCGTCTCCGAGCCGACCCATGGGTTGTTGTCCAGATCCCGAGGTGCGTCCAGCGGGGCGCGCTCGTCCGGGTCGTACTCCCGGAACAACTGGTCCAGCCGCGACAAACAGCGCTCGAACGTACGCTCGGGCACCCCGCTGAGGAAGCATGCGGCCGCGACGGCCAGCTTCTCGGTAAGCGGCCTGCTCGTTTCGTCGAACCACCCGGCCACCTCCCGTCGATCGACGTTGGACTGGGAGTGCATCGCCTTCTCCAGGCCGTCCGACGACAGTCTCTGTACGAACGCGGCGACCTCCGCCGGGCGGCTCAGAGCGGCCGCGTAGGCACGCGCCGCGGTCTGGTCATCGGCGCTGAGGTGGATCCGCTCGACGGCGAGCCGGCGTTCGAAGACCGTGGCACTGTCCGGCGGCTCCCAGGCCACCACGAGGTCACCGAAATCACCGCGGAACAGCGCGGCTGAGTCGGCGGTGATCACCAGTCGAGCGCCGCTCCCGACAAGGCCATGGCGCAGCCGCGACAGCTCGAACCGCTGATCCGCGCTTGCCCGGCCGTCGCCCCGCATGTCGTGCACGAGGTACCGGCCGCCGCCCTTCAGAAAGCCCGGTTCGGCAAGATCGCGGATCGTCACGGTCGGCGTGAGCGAGGTGACGGCGATGCCGTCGCTCATCTCTGGCCAGTCGTTCAGGAGGCTCAGGGCCGCGGTGAAACGCCCGGTGCCAGGCCGTGCCAGCAGCAGTACCATGCCGTGCTCGGACAGAACCTTCGCGGCTTGCTGGTACGTTTCGGACGGGCAGAACTTCAGCAGATCGGCCCGGATCGCCGCGATCCGGATCGAACCGGTGTCCCTGGTGGCTTTCGCGCCGACTGTGCCCAACACAGCGTTGTCTGCGTGGACGCCGCCGAGAATGTTGATGATGGTCTGGGCATCCTGCCGGAAATTCTCAGTATCGGGGCTCTCCTCAGGCTCTACGGCCGGGCCTGGCCCGTGGGCAGGGGTCTCATCCGGGCCTGGGGCCTCCTCGTCACTCATGACCTGAACCGTTCACGACCGTGCCGAAGACCAACGTTCCCGGGCCGGTGTGATGGACGCCGTCGTTGACGTTGTTGATGACGTCGGCCTTCTGATGAAAGCTCGCCGCTCCAGCTGGCCTGCTGTTGCGCCGGTTCCGAGCCTCGCTCAGGCTCTCGGCCTTGCGCTCGCGCGGGCGCCACAGCCAGCCCGTCATCGCCACCTTCAGTTCGTCGATGTCTACCTCGACGAACTCGGTCACGTCGTGAGTGGTCCGTTCGGCGGTCACCAGATCCCGGTATAGGCCCGGAGAGAGGATCAACACGAGCGGCGCGTCCGTCACGGCGAGCGCCTCGCGGCAGACGTCGGAGTCCCGCAGCCGGCAAGCGGTGATGGGCGGGTCGCCGGCGAACCCGTTCGCCGCCACGTCGGCCGGGCCGTGGTCCATCGCCACCCGCAGCCGCAGCTTCGCCTCCGGCACGAGGTTGCGGTTGTGCCGGTTCAGGCCACTGTCCAGATGTCGCATGAACTCGTCGATGTATCGCGGCTCGGCGTCGTCGATCGGCACCATGATGAGCTGGCCGTCGCCCTGGGGCTGGACGATCCAGTCGTCGTAGGGCAGCCTGGCTTGGTTCGCGGCCGCGATGATCAGTCGGTTGAGATCGTCCTGGATCTGCGCATGCTCGGATACCAGGCGCTTGCTGTAACTCTCGACATCCACTGCGATCAGCAAACGGGAACCCGCGATCAAACTGGTCATCAGGATCGTTTCCTTTTCGGACTCAGGTGGTGGATCAACTGTGGCGAGCGACGGCTTCCACGCCGGCCGCCAGGAGGGCGACGCCGATGGACCAGGTCGCCACGGAAACCAGGCGGAACTTCACGCTGGCAATCGCGCTGTTCGTCCAGACCTGCCGAGCAATTTCGCGTCCGAGCGCGACATTGTCGGCGGCCAGCGCGAGGAACGCGGCGGAAAATCTCTCGGGCGATTCGGCGAACTGCCGCATGACGTCGCCGAAGTACAGAAGCGACGGCGTCGCGAGCCGCCGACGGACCCGCGGCTGAAGGCTCAGCAGCGACACCCCTGCACACGTGGTGACGGCCGCCATCGCGATCACGAAGGCGCCCAGCGCGAGCACGTCAGCCGGCCGGTGGACAGCGCCGATGGGATGCGTCCCGGCAAGCAGGCCACCGAGGACTCCGCTCGCGGCAAGCAGCGCGGTCGCTTTGCCATCGGCGAAGCGAATCCACTCATTGACGTGTTGTAGCGGCGTCCATACCTGCGTATCCACGACTGCCACCGTAGGGACGGCGGCAACAGCCGCGGCAGATCCGTTCGGCCGCTCCGACGGCGCGGTCGGAGAGGTAACTTCGGCCGTGTCGGATATAGGCGTCCACCGACCGACTACCTTCTCGGACCGGTCGACGGCCAGTGGTTTCCCCGGCGACTGCCGTGGGTCGTCCGGATTGGTCTTCTGATGTGTCATTCGACGCCGGGCGGCCGCCGTCCGGAGCGTCGTTCCGTTCGAGGGGGTCATTCGGGTGCGTGCCATGGGCATCCTGCCAACCGCGTAACGTGGGCTGCGTTGCGCGTTCAAGATGGCATGAGCCAAGACCGTCAACCTTGAAAAAACATTGAATCGACTGCCCGACGCGGTGGTATGTCAGTCTGCCGACAATTGTTCGGACAGCCGGGCGAGTTGCTGCGGGATCTCGACGTTGAGCCGCTCGTATCGCCGATGAGCGTTCGCGAGGTGCACGTTGGCGTACGTACGATCCTCGCGAGGTGTCGGGGACTGCGAAGCACGCCAGGCGTACACCTGAGCGAGCCCGGTCTCCGCTCGGGCGGCCTCGCCGAGGTCGCCCAGCGAATCCGCCAGGTGCAGTGCGCGCTGATGGCTGGCCAGGGCGGCGGTGGGCCGGCCCGCGGCGAGTTGAGCGGTACCTAGGTTGTTGAGCGTCTCCACGGTCTTTCCCGGGTCACCGGCCTGCTCGAAGATCTTCTGGGCGCGCTCGTGCAGCTCGGTCGCGCCCACGGGATTGCCCTGGTCGAGCCGGAGCAGGCCGAGATAGGTCAGCGTGCTGGCGGCTCCGATCCGGTCACCCAGTAGGTCGAAGCTGGCCAGAGCCTGCTCGTAGTGCTCTGCCGCCTCGGCTAGCCGGCCCTCGGCACGCAGCATGCCGGCGACGCTGCCGAGAGCGCGTGCCGTCGCGTCTGGAATGTCGAGCGTCCGGCAGAGTTCGAGGGCTGCGGTGTGATGGCGCAACGCGGCTCCGAGATCCCCGCTCTGTTCACAGACCAGGCCCACGTTGGTCAGCGTGCGCGCCTGACCGACCCGATCGCCGCAGGCCCGGAACAGCGTCAGCGCCTGCTCATGCATGGCGATGGCGTCGTCGTATCGGCCCTGACGAGCGGCCACCCGGGCGAGGTTACCCAGCGATATCGCGCGACCGCGAGAATCACCGAGATCAAAATATGCCTGACCGGCCCGCTCGAGCGCGTCAACAGCCTCGTCCAGAAGGCCGCAGCGGATCAGGACAGCACCGAGACGGCGCCGAGCGTCGGCGAGGGTCTGGGCGTCACCGAGGGTTTCGGCGGCCGCAACGGCGGCTCGGTTCAGCCTCATCGCGTCGTCGAGGTACCCGCCATGGTCCAAGTAGCGGAACAGGCTGTCGGCGATGGCCACCACGTGCTCTGGCCGGGCCTGACCGGCTTCGTGCAGAGCCGCCGTGATCAGGTCGTCCCGATGATCGTCCAGCCAGCGCAGAGCCTCCGCAGTATCGACATCGAGTCCGGAGTCGTCCGGTACCTCCATGGGCCACAGTCGATGTGCGTAAGCCCGGGCAGTGCTTGCTTGGTGGCCACAAAGCCGGTCGAGCGCGTCACGCACGGCAGTGGGTTCGGCGTCGACGGCGGCCGCGTACTCGGCGATCAGATCGAGCATGCCGTACCGGCCCGGTGCAGGCACCGTCACCAGATGACCGGCGAGGAGGCTTTCGAGTGCGCGCAGCGTGGTGGCCGGGTCAAGGCCGCATAGAGCGGCCACGGCCGGCACGTCGAGGCTCCGGCATGGAGACACCCCGAGGGCCCGGAACACGCGGGACGCGCCCTCGTCCATCGCCCGGTAGGACAACCCGATCACGTCAGAGACCGAAGCGCCTCGCTCCGCGTACCGGTCAAGCTCAGGGATGAGTCCGACTCCGGTGACAAGTGCATCCGTGACCGCCTTCACCGGTTCCTCGGGACGGGTCGCCAGCCTCGCACCGATCAGACACAGCGCCAGCGGGTAGCAGCCACAGATCCGCGCGATCTCACGGAGCGCGGTCGTATCCACGTCCGGCCGGGTACCGATGAGCCGTTGCAACAGCGCTACCGCCGCCGCATCATCGATGGTCTCCAGCACGATCGCCTGCGCGTGATGGACCGCGGTAAGGGTGGTCAGGCGCTGGCGGCTGGTCACAACGGCCAACGATCCAGGTCCGGTCGGCAGAAGCGCGGCGGCCTCCGCCGTGGTCTCGACATTGTCCAGCACGATCAGCACCCGGCGCTGGCGTACCAGATCACGGTATCGCGCGAGACGTGCGTCCGGATCTACCGAGAGCTGTTCGCCGGGCACCCCGAGTGCGCTGAGGAAGAGCCCCAGCACCTCGTGTACATCACGACGCACCGAGTTGCCGTGCCCCGCGAAGTCGGTGAACAACACGCCGCCCGGGTACTGGTCCTTGTACCGGTGGGCGAACACGGTTGCGAGCGTCGTCTTGCCGATGCCGGGCGGACCGTAGATCCCGATGACCCGGACGGCCTCGTCGGTGCGGCTGGCGTGGGCCCGCATGCGGTCCATCTCGTCCCGCCGGCCGGCCAGGTCGCCGGTCGGCGGCGGCAGAATGTTGGGCACCCTACTGGTCGCCGCCGGCGCGCCGGGGCGGTCCAAGGCCGGGTCCCGCCGGCCGATCCGCTTGATCAGGTTGGCGAGCCGACTCTCGAGCGGTGACTGTCGTTGGCGGGCCTGTCGCAGCAGCGCGACGCCGACCTGTTCCGCCTCGTCACGCTCGCCACTGTGGTACAGGGCGAGGAGAAAATCCCGCGCCAACTGTGGATCCGTCGTATGGTCCGCGCCCGCCTGCCGCAGGACGGCCACCAGCTGGCGATGCCGGCCGTCCTCCAGCCAGAGCCGGTTGCGCCGCAGCACGGCTGCATCCCACCGCTGCTGGTGCTGCTGCCGCCCAGCATGTACCCACTGGCGAGTGAAACCGGTCAGCAGCTCGGGAGTGGGGCACAGAGCCAGCGCGTCCCCCAGCAACGCGCGTCGCGCAACGGGTTCCTCCGCGTGATCCGCCCGGGTCAAGAGCTGCTCGAAGCGCAGCACGTCGACACGGTCACGATCGATGCGCAACGTGTATTGGGCGTTGGCGCCGTCGATCTCGGCGTCGGCGCCATCGAGTAACTGCCGCAGCCTCGTGATGTACGGCCGGATAAATTCATGATTGGCGTGCGTTTTGTCCGGCCAGATCTTGCCGGCGACATCGGCGATTGCGACCGGTCGGTCTGCGTTCAACAACAGCAGCGCCAGGATCTCGTGCAGCCTGGTCGGACGCAGCTCGGCCTCAACACCGTCCCGGCCGCGAAGCCGCAGAGGACCGGCGAGCAGGAAGTCGGGTGGCCCGAGCCCGGCCTCAGTCATGCGGTCATCGTCCGACACACGTCGATCGCCCACAAGCTCACCGAAATCCCGTCACACGTCCGAGTTTTGGCGGCCCACTCCGTCGTCTCCTGTGCCTATGCCCGCCACACGGGGGCGGGATCACTCGGTTCTGGAGGACCACAATGGAGTTCACGCGTGCGGTACGGCCGATTGTCATGGCGGTCATCGCGATCGTGGCGGCGCTCGCACCGATCGCATCGACAGAGATCCCTCGGCACCACACCGTCGGCGTCGACGCGTACGACACATCGCCGGGCGTCATCGGCAGCGGCGGCGGCCCCAGCCCCAGTCCGTCGCACAAGTGACGGCCGGCCGGCGGGCGGCCTCAGAACCGCCCGCCGGCCCCGTCCGCATAGCGCAGCAGCCGTTCGTTGTCCAGCACGGTGATCTGCCGGTACGCAACGTCAATGACGCCGGCACGGCGCAATTCGTCGTACGCGCGATAGACGCCTTTCTCCGAAGTGCCGGCCAACGACGCGAGATCACGCTGCGGCAGGGGAACATCGAGAAGCATCCCGCCGGTCACCGACCGTCCGTAGCCGTCGACAAGGTGCTCCAGGACTCTGGACACGCGGGTGAGCACCGAAGCCGCGCCGGTTTCCACGCGGTATCGTGTGGCAGCGCGCAGCTTGCTGACAACGCTCCGTGCTACCGCCTCCCCGACGTACGGATGCGCGGTGGTGAACGACCGGAATAGGAGCCCATCGACCTTCCGCGCGATCACCTTGCCGGCCGCGATGACCGTGGACGTGCGCGGCATGCCGTCCAGCGCGGCGAGTTCGCCGACCAGATCGCCGCGGGTGCGGATGGCGATCATGGTCTCGTCCCCGGTGCGGCTGTGATTCAGGACGCGGACAAATCCGCCGACGATAACGTAGACCTCGGTGGTCGTAACGCCCTCGGCGATGAGGACATCGCCCCGCTCGAAGGCGACCGGCGTCCCGAGGCGCAGAAAGTGGTCACGCACGTTGCCCGGTAGGTCGGCGACCAGGCTGCGGGTCGGCCACTCTGCTCGCGCAGACAGGCGGGTCACTCAGTCATGGTTTCACTCGGCGCACCGGAGTGTCGATGACGGCGAGAACCAATATTTGTACGTCTCGCGCACCCTGGCCGGGCCGTCGCGCTCCGGCACGCAAGGGACCGCCGGCCGGCGGCAGCTGGTCGGCGGTCCCATGGCGCCCTCCGGTCAGGGGGCGTATGCGATGTTCAGCGCCGGCGCGGTCAGGACGTTCGACTGCACGTACACCAGCTCGATCGTGCAAGCCGTGTAGAAGCCCGGCAGCGGGAACGACGGCGGCGGGAACGACGGCGTGAATGTGAGCGGCAGCGGAATGCCGAGCGTGTTGGCCGTGAAAGACGTGGTGTAGAACTTCACGTCGCCCTCGACCGTCAGCTTGCTGCTGAGGGTGAGCAGGGTCTTCGCCGCGCCCGGGGTCTCGAGCCGGAACGGCGTGGAGACCGAGTTCTTCATCGTGAAGGCCAGCACCTTCACGGTGGTGCCGTCCTTGTGCGGCAGCTCGGCCACGCCGTCGTAGGTCAGGCTGTCCATCGTCATCACGTCGGCCTTGAGGATCGACGGCTGCTTGGCGACAAAGGGCTGACCCGCGGCGAGCTGGGCCTTCTTGTTGTTCGGGGTCGGGGACGCGCTTGCCGAGGCGCAGGCCTTGGACTTGCCCGGGGCCGGCCTGCCGCCGGTGCTCCCGGACGGGGCCGGGGCCGGCGGCGCGGGGGTGGTCGGGGCGGCGGTCGTCGGGGTCGCCTCCTTCTTCCCGCCGGTGAACAGGTCGCCGAGCCAGCCCAGGATGCCCCCGGGCTTGTCCTCCTCGGTCCTGGCCGGCGACGGGGCCGGGCTGGCCTCCGCCTTCGGGGTGCTCGCCCCGGTGGCGGGGGCCGTGGTGCCGGTCCCCGCCACCGCGCTCTTCGCCGGGGCGGACGAGGGGCACGCGGCCGGCGCCGCGTACGCCGCCTGGCCGGTGTGCGCGGCGGCGCCGGCGATCGTGGCGGCCACGACGACCGCCATCAGCAGTGGGCCCAGGTGACGCCGCTTGGGCAGCTCACCCGGGCCACCCGCTGGGGGGCGCTGGTCATCGGCGCTTCCGGCACCGGCCCCTCCGTGCAGGGGGCTCAGGCGGCTCGTCGGGAGCTCATCACGCAGTAGACCCGGCTGCTCGTCGACGAGGAGGTCGTCCAGCCGAGTGTCCTCATGGGGCGGCTCGTCGGGTGGAAGGTCTTGCGGAGTGGAAGCCGCGGGTGCCGGCTCGCCCGGGGTCCAGGCGACGGCCAGCCCGCCGCCGACGAGCCCCAGGACGGTGCCGAGGAAGAACCCGCCGAGGTTGAGGCCGATCAGCGAGTACAGCGCCACGACCGTGCCGAGGATGCCGTAGAAGAGGCGCTGCTGCGGGCTGAACCAGCTCAGCGCCCCGCACAGCAGCATCATCAGCGGCAGTACGTAGGACAGGAAGCCGGTCGGTCCGAAGTGGATCTCCAGCGCCAGGTGCAGGTTGCCGCTGAGGAAGAGCTCCAGCCCTGACAGGATCAGGAAGAGCCCGCCCCAGAACGGCCGTTGGGCAACCCACCCACCATTGTCCGCACCGTCCTTGCCGTGCGCGGCGTGTGAGGTGGTCACGAGGTCCTCCAGAAAGGGTGGCAAACGAGGGGGCCCGCGGGTGTGCACCCGCGGGCCCAGGCGGTGCGCTTAGAAGCACTCCTCCGGCTTGGAGCCCGTGGAGACGCTCAGGTCGAGGCCGCTCAGCTTGAACGTGCCGGCGGTGGTGGACCACGCCACCTGCTTGAGGTTGGTGATCGTCACGCTGTCCGCCTGCTGGGCGAAGCCGCCCTGCAGGCCCTTCGCGTTCGCGCCGCCCTTGCTCAGGTCGGAGGCGTCGATGCCGATCTGGATGTTGTTGAACGTCGCGTCGCCCTGGAGCGAGGACAGGTCGATCAGCAGGTCGGTGGCCGCGGCCGGGTTGTTCTTGTCCTGGCCGGCGTGGATGACCATGCTGGCCGGCAGGCCGGGGATCTTCACCGACTGGCAAAGGTTGTAGAGCTTCGCGCTGGCGATGCCGGACACGGCGATCAGGTGGTTCTTCGGGTCGGCAGGGTTCTGCGGGTTGCCGCCCTTCTCGGTCGCGATGCCGCCGTACTGGACGAAGCCGGTGCCCTCGAGCCTGTCGGCGGACACCTTGAACTGACTGCCGGACACGTTGAACGACGCGGCGATGGCGCCGGTGGCCTGGCCGAAGACGATGGCTCCGGCGATGAAGCTGGCCGGCACGACGACGGTCGCGAAACGCTTCCACCGTGTGCGGCCCTTCACCGCGCTGCCCTGAGCTACGGACACGTAGGGCTCCTCTTGTCGCGGGGTGCTTGTGGGTGCGGCGCTCCTGCCTTGCGGGCGCTCACGAGCCGGGACCCGTCTCTGGCGGCGGCCGCACAAGGGAGATCCCAGAGGCGGGGTCGGGGCGTGCGGACGATGTTGCCGGGTCACTCGCGCGCGTACAAGGCCGGTCGTTACTGACCAGTAACCCCGGAAGATCGAAATTCATACAGTCCGTAATTGGTTACCGGAGCATTTCCGCCGGATGACGGCCCATCAAAGTCCATGAATGCGGACATACCTTCACTGTGACGACTACCACACGTGACGGATCTTGGGCATTATCACGGTTTCGTAACGACAAACCCCCGGGGTTCTTTTTGGTATCGAACCCTATAAGTTTCCGGGCAAATAGGGCAAAGGCCATATTGCCAAAAAGTCGGCATTGCGCGGGCCGGGCGGCCGATGGTTAGTTAGCACCCGTAACTAAGCTCGCGCGACAAGGGTCGGCGCCCTGGTCCGAGCGGTTGCTTTCCGCAAGCGCGGTCGGCGCGCGTCTTGCCTGGCTGAACCCCGCAGCTCAGGAAGGACACCCCCGCACATGACCCCATCCCCGCGCCGGTTGCGGCGGCTGCTGACGGCAGCCTCGCTCGCCGCCGGTGGCACCATCGTGGCCGCCGTGGCCCACGCCCCGGCCGCCGCCGCGATTCCCCTCCCGGCCTCCGACTATCAGCACGTCCAGCTCGCCCTGGGCAGCGCGGAGCTCGGTGAGCCGATGTCCCTGGCGGTCATGCCCGACCGCACGGTGATCCACACCGCCCGGGACGGCACAGTCCGCGTCACCGACGCCGCGGGCAACACCAAGGTCGCCGGCAAGCTCTCCGTCTACACCCACGACGAGGAGGGCCTGCAGGGCGTCGCCGTCGACCCCGGCTTCGCCACGAACCGCTGGGTCTGGCTGTACTACTCCCCCACGCTGTCCACGCCGGCCGGTGACGCCCCCGCCACGGGCACCGCCGCCGACTTCAACGCGTGGAAGGGGCACCTCAACCTGTCCCGGTTCACCCTGAAGGCCGACAACACGCTGGACCTGACCAGCGAAAAGGTCGTCATGACCGTCGACAACGACCGCGGCATGTGCTGCCACGTCGGCGGGGACATCGACTTCGACGCGCAGGGCAACCTGTACCTGACGACCGGCGACGACACCAACCCGTTCGAGTCGGCGTCCTACTCGCCGATCGACGAGCGGACCAACCGCAACCCGCAGTACGACGCCCAGCGCACCGCGGCGAACAGCAACGACCTGCGGGGCAAGCTGCTGCGGATCCACCCCAACACCGACGGGACGTACTCCATCCCGTCCGGCAACCTCTTCGCGCCGGGGACCGCCAAGACCCGGCCGGAGATCTACGCGATGGGCTTCCGCAACCCGTTCCGGATGAGCGTGGACAAGCCGACCGGGATCGTGTACCTCGGCGACTACGGCCCCGACGCCGGCGTCACCGACCCGAACCGCGGCCCCAACGGGCAGGTCGAGTTCGACCGGGTCACCGGCCCGGGCAACTTCGGGTGGCCGTACTGCACCGGCACGAACACCACCGCCGAGACCTACAACAAGTGGGACTTCGCGACCAACACGACGGGCCCGAAGTTCAACTGCGCCGGCGGCCCGACGAACAACTCCTTCCGCAACACGGGCCTGAACGCCCTGCCCGCGGCCAAGCCCAGCTGGATCCGTTACGGCGGCGACGCCGGCAGCCCGCCGGAGTTCGGCAGCGGCTCCGAGTCGCCGATGGGCGGCCCGGTGTACCACTACGACGCCGCGCTGAACTCCACCGTGAAGTTCCCGCAGAGCCTCGACGGGCAGTACTTCGCCGGCGAGTACGGCCGCAAGTGGATCAAGCCGATCAAGGTCAACGCGGACGGCTCGCCGGGCGAGATCTCGACCTTCCCGTGGGCCGGCACGCAGGTCATGGACATGGCCTTCGGCCCCGACGGGGCGCTCTACGTGCTCGATTACGGCACCGGGTCGAACAACCAGGCCCTGTGGCGCGTCGAGTACGTCGGCAGCGGCAACAAGGCGCCGATCGCGAAGATCACCGTGGACAAGACCTCCGGGCCCAGCCCGCTCACGGTGAACTTCTCCTCGGCCGGCAGCTCCGACCCGGAGGGCGGCGCGCTGACGTACGCCTGGGACTTCGACGGCGACGGCACGACCGACTCGACGGCGGCCAACCCGACGTACACCTACACCACGAACGGCACGAAGACCCCGAAGCTGACGGTCAAGGACCCGCAGGGCGCGACCGGCACGGCGAGCACCGTCATCACGGTGGGCAACACCGCCCCGACGGTGAAGCTGAACCTGCCGGCCAACGGCCAGCTGTTCAGCTTCGGCGACACGGTGCCGTTCAACGTGACGGTGACCGACCCGGAGGATGGGACGATCGACTGCTCGAAGGTCACCGTGACGTACTTCCTGGGCCACGACAGCCACTCGCACCAGATCACGTCGAAGACCGGCTGCTCGGGCTCGATCACGGTGCCGGTCGACGGTGAGCACGACGCCGCGGCCAACGTCTACGGCATCTTCGACGCCTCCTACACCGACAACGGCGGGCTGACCGGCCACGGCATCGCGACGCTGCAGCCGCGGCACCGGCAGGGCGAGCACTTCAGCTCGCAGTCCGGCGTCCAGCCCGCCGACCACGCCACGGCCGAGGGCGGCAAGACCGCCGGGTACATCGAGAACGGCGACTGGATCTCCTACACGCCGTACCTGCTGAACAACGCGACCCAGTTCACCGCGCGGGTGGCGTCGGCCGGCTCGGGCGGCACCATCGAGGTCCGCGTCGGCTCGCCGACCGGCACGCTGCTCGGCACGGCGACGGTGACCAGCACCGGTAGCTGGGAGACGTTCGCCAACGTCAGCACCGCCATCTCCGGCGCGCCGAGCACCGCCAATTCGCTGTACCTCGTGTTCAAGGGCGGCAGCGGCTACCTGTTCGACGTCGACGCGTTCACGTTCACGACCGGGACCCCGACCACTCCGGTGGTGAACCTCAAGTCGCTGACCAACAACAACTACGTGTCGGCGCCGAACGCCACCACCGCGCTGACCGCCAACTCGGCGACGATCGGCACCGCGCAGCAGTTCGACCTCGTCGACCTCGGCGGGGGCAAGGTGGCGCTGCGGGCGAAGTCCAACGGGCAGTTCGTCTGCGCCGAGAACGCCGGGGCCAACCCGCTGCTCGCCAACCGGGCGACGGCGGGCTCCTGGGAAACCTTCAACCTGATCCGCAACGCCGACGGCAGCGAGTCGCTGCAGGCGACGGTGAACGGGAAGTACGTCACCGCCGAGAACAACGGCGCGGGCTCGCTCATCGCCAACCGCGACGCGATCGGGCCCTGGGAGAAGTTCGACCTGATCGGCTTCTAAGTACGTGACGCAGTCGGTCCGTGGGGTGCTCTCGAGCGCTCCCACGGATCGGTCGCGGGGCAT
Source organism: Dactylosporangium sp. NPDC051485 (assembly GCF_040682015.1). Taxonomy (NCBI): domain Bacteria; kingdom Bacillati; phylum Actinomycetota; class Actinomycetes; order Micromonosporales; family Micromonosporaceae; genus Dactylosporangium; species Dactylosporangium sp. NPDC051485. The sequence continues at coordinate 62,291 of NZ_JBFAZW010000022.1, read as the reverse complement.
GCCTTGGGCGCTGTGACGGCTGGCCCGCCAGTTCGGTTCGACCCCGGCTGCTTGTTCGTGCCACAGCGGAGCTGGCAGGCAGGCCTCCCGTTTCGCCTGGTCTGGCTCGATGAGGCTTCGCCCTGATCGGGCCAGACCAGGCGCTGTTCGGTTTTAGGCTCTCATGACCGTGGCGATCGGGATTCGGGCGGCGCGGACGGCCGGGATGGAGCCGCCGAGCAGGCCGGCGACCAGGCCCGCGATCACGCCGGCCACGCCCGCCTGCCAGGGGAAGGTCATCTCCAGCAGCTGCGGGACGCGGCCGCCCAGGATGCGGCCGGCGACGTCGATGCCGGCGGCGGCCGCGGCGATCGCGGCGCCGGCCGTCAGCAGGCCGGTGATCAGGGTCTCGGCCAGCACGATGCCGGCCAGCAGGGCGCGCGGGGTGCCCACGGCGCGGCGCAGGGCGAACTCCTCGACGCGCTCGCCGACGGTGGCCAGGCCGACGTTGAGGATGCCGGCCACGCCGATGAGCAGGACCAGGGCGGCCATGCCGAGGAAGATCCAGTTGAGGATGGCCAGCGACTGCTCGATGCTCTTGCGGGCGTCGTTGACCTGGACCTGCAGGGCCTCGCGCGGGACGCCGGCGCCGGCGAGCTTGCGGATCAGCAGGCTCTCCGTCTCGCCCGCGGTAGGCGAGAGCATGATCTGCAGGCCCGGGCCGTTGCCGATGACCATGCGCGACTTGGGGTCGTTGCCCTTGGTCACGGCGGCGGCGGGCTCGGCCTTCGCCATCCAGTTGTCGATCTCGTCGGCCCGGGCGTAGGCCATCGGCTGCTCGTTGCCGTCGTCGATCACGCCGATGATCCGCGGGGTCGGGTTGGCGATGGCGCCCTCGAAGCGCATCTCGGCCGGGATCGTGTATCGATTGAAGCCGGCCGCGGCCGCCTTGTTCACCACGATACGCGGGGAGTACGACGGTTTTCCGCCGAAGTCCAGCCACTGCCCCGACACGGACCGGAACGGCCGGAACTGGCGGATGTCGTTGACCATGGCGGTGAGCTGCATCTCGATCGCCGCGCCGGGCGGGGCGCCGCCGGACTCGTCGACCGGGACCGGGCGGCAGGCGCCGGATTCGTCGCACTGCACCTCGTAGCGGGTGCCGGGGCCATAGCCGCCATACCGTTCCGGATGATCCAGCGGCGAGCCGCCCGGGTTGATCGGGCGGACCTTCGGCTCGCCGATGGTGACCGGCAGCGAGTACGTGGCGGCGGTGCCCGGCTGACCCTTGATCGTGTCGATCACGATGTCGTTGGCCGATCCGAAGGGCGGGACGTACATCATCCGTGTGCCGTCCTTGCCGCTGTGCAGCTCGATGTCGGCCAGCTGCAGCGTGCGGGCGGTCTCGGCGGCGGCCTGGACGGTGACCACCGCGAGCACGCCCAGGAACAGCGAGATCATCGACAGGAACGTGCGCATCTTGCGGGCGCGGATGCCCTGCAGGCCGATGATCAGGGCCGAGCGGAACCTTCCCGACAGGCGCATCACGCCGGCTCCATCACGACCGGGCGGAGGGCGCCGTCCTCGAGGCGCAGGACGCGCTGCATCTTGGCCGCGTGTGCGTGGTCGTGGGTGACCAGGATCAGGCCGCAGCCGCGGTCGGTGGCGGCCCGCATGACCTCGATGACGAGGTTGCCGGTCTCGGTGTCGAGCGCACCGGTCGGCTCGTCGGCCAGCAGCAACCGCGGGCGGCGCACCAGCGCCCGGGCGATGGCCACCCGCTGCTGCTCGCCGCCGGAGAGCCGGGCCGGCCGGTGCTTGGCCAGGTGCGCGATGCCGACCTGGTCCAGCGCCTCGAGCGTGCGCGCCCGCCGCTTGCGCCGGGGCAGCCAGCCCTGGCCGTTGACCAGCGCCATGGCCACGTTCTGCGCGGCGGTGAGGTGCTTGAGCAGGAAGAAGCGCTGGAACACGAAGCCGAACTCGGCGCTTCGCAGCCGGGCCGCCCGCCGCTCGGAGATGCGGGCCAGGTCACGCCCGCCCATCAGGTAGGTGCCGGAGTCGGGGCGGTCGAAGAGCCCGATGAGGCTCAGCAGCGTGCTCTTGCCCGAGCCGGAGCGGCCCAGGATGGCCACGCTCTCGCCCTCGCCGACGGTCAGGTCGACGCCGTCGAGGATCGTGCGCGGCTCATGCTGGCCCTTGAGGGTCTTGGTGATCCCGGCGAGCTCGATGATCGGCATCAACTGGACACCACCACCGGACCGTTGTTCTCGCCCGGGCCGGCCCCGCCGCCCTTGACCGACGGGATGTTCGGCCCCGGCACCGCGACGGTCTCTTCCCCGGTGAGCCCGCTCTTGATCTCGATGACCTTGCCGTCGGTGATCCCGAGCTGGACCTCGCGGACCTCCCGGCTCTGGTCGGCCTTGACCACCTCGACCTGGCCCTTGCCCTGGGAGCCGGCGACCGCCTCGACCGGCAGCACCAGCGCCCCGGCCGCCTTGGCGGTGATGATCTCGACGGTGGCGGCGGCGCCATTGATGAGCTTCACGTCGGCCGGGCCGGCGCACACCAGCCGCATCCCGGTCGCCTCCGACGGCTGCTGCGCCACCTGGGTGGGCGCCACCGCCGGGGCGGTCGCGCTCGGGTTGACCACCGGGGCCTTGGGCTCGGGAATCGTGCCGGCCGGCAGCGCGGCGAGCGTGCCGAGCACCGTGCACGGGAAGGGCCCGGGCCCGCTCTTGATCTGCGCGGTGACCGACTGCAGCGTGTCGGAGACCTGGTAGGCCTGGGCGCCGTCGATGTCGGCGACGATGCCGTAGCCGACCTGCCGGGCCGAGACGATCGGCATGCCCGCGGTCACCTTCGAGTGGTCGTCGACCAGCCGGCCGGCGAAGACCGCCCCGGCGGGCACCTCGATCGCGGTCGCCTTGCCCCCGGCCCAGATGTTGGCCACCTTGGTCGGCTTCGTCGGGGTGCTGGTCGACGCCTTCACGTCGAGGTAGCGCACCTCGCCGTCGACCGGGGCGACGAGGCCGAAGGTCGGGCCGAGCGCGACCTTGCCGCCGAGGCTCACCTTGTTGGTCAGGTCCTGCCGGGTCGGCTTGGCCGTGGTGACCGCGGTGCCGCGGTCGGCCATGCCCGGCGGAGGCTGCTCCGCGGCGCCGGACGCGGTGCACCCGGCGGCCAGGACAATCACGGTCAGTAGTGGCAAGACCCCTCGCACCGGGCGAACCCCCTCGTGGCCGATCGAAGATGGCCAAAGGGTAGCGGGCAAGTGGTGGGCACTGCTGCCCCGTCGTGGGGTGAGCGCGAAAGATTCACCCAGCGTGAAATTCACCGAACGTGGAGCGATCCCACCCGGGAGGGCGTCCGATATCGGTCGGCGTCAAACCCTGCCGTCGCGCTTGGCGTAGTACCCGATGATGGTGTGCGCGATGGTTCACGCCACGGGCCCTGGTCGCGTTGACCCGCTTCCCCGGCCGCGTGGGGCAGCGCGGTGGTCGCCGCCGAGGCCGGCGCGACGCCGACCAGCGCACCGCCGGCGGCCACGACGAGGCCGAGGGCCGATGAGAGAAGGCGCAGTTGGGTGGGGCATCGCCGCCGGGCCGCAACCCTGCGGGGCAGGGACCGTTTGACGCCGGGTCTGAGCGGCGCGCCCGGGTCCGGCCCGACCGGATGACATCGGCCGAGCAGGCAGGTGACAGCAAGGGCCGGTGCGTCCTGGGCGCGGCGTGCACCGCTCCGTCGCGCGGTTAGGCTCATTGGCCTGATGACCGCCGCCGCCCTCGTCGCCCTGGCTGCCATGGGCGCATTCCACGGCCTGAACCCGGGCATGGGCTGGCTCTTCGCCGTGGCGACCGGCCTGCAGGAACGCAGCCGGGCCGCCCTGCTGCGCGCCCTTCTCCCGATCGCGGCCGGCCACGCGGCGTCCATCTTCGTGATCGCCGGCCTGGTCAGCGCCCTCCAGTCGGTGCTCGCCACCCGGGCGGTCGCCATCGCCGGCGGCGCGATCCTGGTCGGCTTCGGCCTGTGGCGCGCCGTGTCCCGCCGCCACCCGCAGCTCACCGGCCTGCGCCTCACGCCGCCGCAGCTGGCCGGCTGGTCGTTCCTGATGTCGAGCATCCATGGCGCGGGCCTGATGCTGGTGCCGGTCCTGGTCGTCGGCCGCACCGACGTCCACGGGCACCACGGCATGGCGGCCTCGACGACCGCGCCGCTCTGGGTCGGCTTTCTCGCCACCGCGGTGCACACGCTCGGGATGGTGAGCGTGGCGGGCGCCATCGCCCTGGTCGCGTACCGGGCGGTGGGCCACCGGATCCTGCGCTCGACCCGGTTCAACCTGGACCGGATCTGGGCCGTGGCCCTAATCGGCGCGGGCCTGGCCACGGTCGCGGCGGCGGTCTGAGCACGACGCCAGACGGCGCGCCACACCATCGCCACGCCGAGACAGCGGTCGTTGGCGCCGGGACCATGACGCCGTCCCGCGGGCACCGCTGGTGGGCATCACGATGCCGACGGGGAGTACCGCCAGCGCACGCCGGACAGGGCACCGCCGTGGCCGTCCTCGCGGCCTACGTGCCGGTGCTCACCGCGGCGGCTGTTGCGGTACAACAGCGGGATCTTTAGCGGCGTCGTAGCGGGCCTGCGCCAGCGTGATCCCGGGCATCTCGGCCTCGAGCAGCTCGATGAGCTCCGTCAGCTTGGCGGCGATCCGGCGGCCGGGGTCGGTGAGGCTGTACTCCACCCGGGGCGGGATCGCGCTGCGCACCTCCCGCACCACCAGCCCGTCGCGCTCCAGCGCGTGCAGCGTCTGCGACAGCATCTTCTCGCTCACGCCGTCGACCCGCCGCCGCAGTTCGTTGAAGCGGTGCGTGCCGTCCCGAAGCGCGGCCATCGTCAGGATGCCCCACCGGCCGGCCACGGTCTCCATGACCGGCCGCGAGGTGCAGTTCCGGGCGAAGACGTCGAAGACCAGCTCCTCGTAGGACATGGCTCATACGATAACCCGAGCGCTTGCACTTTCGAAAAGTTAGTGCCTACGATCCGGAAATGACAATCACCGTCACCGGCGCGACCGGGCACCTGGGAAAACTGATCCTCGACGAGCTGAAGGGGCACGACGCGCGCGGCGTGGCCCGCCGGCCCGAGGAGGCCGCAAGCGGGACCCGCTACGGCGACTACGACAAGCCGGAGAGCCTCGTCGAGGCGTTCGAGGGCACCGACGTGCTCGTGTTCGTCTCGGCCAGCGACGTCGGCCGGCGCACGGACCAGCACCGCGCGGTCGTCGAGGCGGCCGCGGCGGCCAAGGTCGGCCGGATCGTGTACACCAGCATCACCCGCGCCGACACCAACCCGATCCCGATCGCGCCCGAGCACCTGGCCACCGAGGAGCACATCCGCTCCACCGGCGTGCCGTTCACCTTCCTGCGCAACAACTGGTACCTGGAGAACTACACCGGGAACCTGCCCGCCACGCTGGAGCACGGCGTGGTCCTCGGCTCGGCCGGCGACGGGCGCGTCGCCGGGGCCACCCGGGCGGACTTCGCCGCGGCCGCCGCCGTCGTGGCCAGCACCGACGGGCACGACAACGCGATCTACGAGCTCGGCGGCGACCACGCGTTCACGCTCACGGAGCTCGCCGAGGCGCTCTCGCGGCGCTTTCAGAGCCGGGTGTCGTACCGCGACCTGCCCGTCGAGGAGTACGCCCGCACGCTGGAGGGCTTCGGCGTGCCGGCCGCGTTCGCCCAGATCCTGGCCCGGTCGGACGCCGAGATCGCCAAGGGCGCGCTGGACGTCGTGACCGGCGAGCTCAGCCGGCTGCTCGGCCGCCCGACGACGACGCTGGACGAGTTCCTGGCCAGGCTCTAGCGAGCCTCAATCAGGCCCGCCAGGACGACGCTGGACGAGATCCGGCTTTAGCGAGGCTCGATCAGGTCCGCCAGCCGGACCAGGGCCGCGAAGCGCCCCGGGATCGTCGCGGGGTCGTCGATCCGCCCTGTTTCGAAGGTCATGAGCTCGGCGCCGTGCAGGCTCCACTCCGGCAGCCGCCCGGCGACGTGCTCGGCCACGAGATCGCGCCGGAACACCGCCGGCACGACGTCGGGCCGCTCGGCCGAGATCCGGTAGGCGCGGTCGAAGGGCTCGTGGCCCAGCGCGGTGGGCCGATCGCCGAAGAGCGCCCGGCCGAAGCGCGACACGGCGCCGCGGCGGTGCACCGCCAGGCCGGGCAGGGCCTGGCGCAGCCGGACCAGGTACACCACGTAGCGGTGCGTGGACGGGCTGGTCGTGCCCACGCCGTCGGGGCCGGGCGTGGTCGTGGTGGTGGTGTGGGAGTACTCGGCGATCGAGACGGTCCGGCCGCCGACGAGGCCGGTCAGCGCGAGGGTGACCCCGCGCCGGTTGCGTCCCGGCAGCCGGCGCCACCAGTCGACCGCCGGGCGCGGCTCGTAGCGCCACCCGTTGTGCGCGGCCCACTGCTGCAGGCCCTCGCGCCGCCGCCGCTCCCGCCGGTGCTGCACGACCCCCACAACGATCGCGAAGACCAGCAGGACCCCGAGGCAGGCACCCCCGGCGAGCAGCAGCGGCGACAAGTCCATAGACCTACGCTAATCCGGGTGGTCCACTCCCGGCGATCGCCGGGAGTGGACCGGACACCGCGCCGGAACGGCCTAGACCGGCGCGGCGAGCAGAGCGGCCAGGGCGTCGGCCGTCTCGGGGTAGTCGTCGAGCAGGGGCAGCGGCCCGGCGGCGGGCCCGGACCCGGCCGCGACCCAGCCGGCCGTCAGCCCGAGCGCCCCGGCCAGGGCGTCGGTGGTCGCCGGGTGGGCGGCCAGGAACGCCTCGACCGGCCCGTCCGCGCGCGCGGACGGGGTGGCCGCGGCCCGGGGCGGGGCCAGCCACGGCGGCACGAAGGAGTCGACCGCGGCCAGCGTGCCCGGGAACGTGCGGCCCGCCTCGCGCACGAGCAGCGGCACCAGCTCCGCGGCCTGGTCGCGCAGCGTGGTGATGAGCGTCGGCAGCCACGGCAGCAGCACCGGGTCGGGCAGCTTGGCGAAGGCGTTGGACATCACCTCGACCACGAACGGCGTCAGCTTCGGCGCCGGGTCCAGCGCCTGGATGAAGCCGCTCAGGTACTGCGGCACCGACGGCACGACCAGCGGGTTGGCCAGCAGCTCGGCGCAGCGGGCCCGCAGGTCGGCCAGCGGCAGCAGGCCCAGCTGGTGCTGGGCCGACCACAGCAGGGCGAGCTTCGCCGGGCTCTCCGGGTGGGACTGGCGCACGGCCAGCTCCAGCTGGGCCCGGTCGCAGCCCAGCGACAGTGCCAGCCCCTCCATGGTGAAGAGGAACCCACACATGGCCGCCACCTGCCGCACGCCCGTCCCGTCGTCGACGAACGCGGTCGGCAGCAGCGTGCAGTAGTGCGCGTAGCCGGCCGTCACGAACGACTCGCACCAGGCCGGCAGCGTGGGCTCGCTCGTGCGGTAGAAGGCCAGCAGCCGCCGGATCCGCCGCAGCACCTCCGGGGCCTCGTCCACCGTCCGCTCGGCGGCCAGCAGCTCCACCGCGCGGGCGCCGAGCTCGTCGGTGAAGCGGCGGCTGCCGAGGAACAGGATCGAGTCCTCGACCGCGCTCAGGGCCCGGGCCGCGGTGGCGTCAGCGGCCCAGACCGAGCGGCGCAGCCGCTGCTCGACCACCTGCTCGACGGTCACGCCCTCGTAGCCCAGCTCGATGATGTACCGCTGGTGCTTGCCGATCGCGAGGTCCCAGCTCTCCTGGATCGACTTCTCGCCGAGCCGCCGGGTGCCCATGATCGGCCGGACCGCCCCGTCGGGCAGCAGATACCGCAGCATCCACAGCAGATGCGAGGCCGGCCCGAGCTCGGGCTTGCCGGCCAGGTCGAGCAGCGCCCGCTGGACGGTGGAGCGGGTCAGGTCCAGCCCGATCGGGGCGAGCCGGTCGTAGACGTCGCGGGCCAGGGGCGGCAGCGCCTCGTAGCCGACCTGCCCGACCCGGTCGCCGCCGAGCAGGATCTCGCACAGCCGCCGCACGTCGCGCCGCCCGGGCACGACGTCCTTCTCGATGCAGGTGACCGCGGCGTCCTGGAAGTCGTACGGCGTCGGCCGCGCCCGGTTGCGCATGCCCGCCAGCAGGATCGAGGTCTCGTAGACCGCGATCGCGTCGGCGGTGCTGGCCAGGTAGCCGTTGCGCCGGGCCAGCCGCACGATGTCGACGCACCAGCCGAGCAGCTCCTCCTCGTCGAGCCCGTCGAGCGCCGGCGGGCTGGCCAGGAAGCCGGTCAGCCGGTCGGACACCGGCTCCGGCCCGGCGGCCGGCGCGACCGCGACCGCCTTGCGCTTGCGGCTGCCCTTCTGCCCCTCCAGCTGAAACGGCGTGAGCCGGGCCCGGGTGATCGCCTTCTGCCAGGTCGCCGCGGCGATCGAGACCGAGCCCGAGGCCAGCCCGAACTGCGCCTCGATGGCCGAGTGACTCGACGGGATGAGCCCGTAGAGCCACTTCGTCTCGGTGCGCGGGCTGATGTGCCAGTCCGGCGTGCCCTCCGCGGTGCCGAACTCCGGCACCCGGCTCGCGGCGTGGAAGGCGCCGCAGACGTAGAGGCAGTCGGCCCGGTCGACGCCGGTGCGGGCCAGGTGCTCCCGCATCCGGGTCCACATGTACCGCTCCCGGTCCTCGTCCACCTTCACCCGCCGGGCGTCAGTGGGCTGCAACCGGCGGAACAGGCTGCCGATCAGCACCATGACCTGCCGGTAGGTGGCGTAGTCGGCGCCGGACAGCGGCTGCTCCACGTACTGGTCCCACCACTCCGACCAGTGCCGCACCTTGCCGTGGTGCAGCAGGTGCTGCTCCAGCTCGGCGAAGCGCGGGCGCAGGTCGCCGATCTCGATGCCGACCGCGTCGCCGTGCAGGTCGGCGTCGTCGGACTCCTCCGCCCCATCCGCGGCCGGCGCGTCGTCCTCCCGCGGCTGCCACTGGAAGACGTGGTCGGTCGAGCGGTCGACCAGCACCAGCTCGACGCCGGGGGTGTCGAGGGCGTAGGCGATCGCCTGGTACTCCGCGGACGCCTCCGTGATCGGCGCGACCACGCTGAGCGGCCCCCACTCCTGCGGGAAGCCGTCCAGCTGCGAGGCGAAGGACTGCAGGGCCACCGGGAGCCGGCAGTTGCGCAGCTCGGTGAGCAGCGGCGCCATGTCCTCGCACAGCTCGAGGTAGATGACCTTGGGCTGCTTCTCCCGCAGCCGCCGGACCATGGCCAGGCCGGACGCCGGCGAGTGGTGGCAGACCGGGAAGATCTCCAGCTCCTCGCGCAGCGCCCGGTCAACGTCGTCGACGATCCCGGACAAGATCTCCGGCACGGCGCTCTTTTCGGCCAACGCCGTGGTGGCGTCGACCAGCTGAGTCCGCAGCTCGGCAAAAATCATGACAGTGTGGCGATCGCCTGGCGGCCGCCCTCGAGGAACGCCGGCCACTCCCCGCCGTCCTCCTTGCTGCGCGGCTCGACGACGCCGTGCCAGTACTTGTTCAGGATGGCCAGGTCCTCCGGGCTGCGCCGGGCGAGCGAGCCGACCAGGGAGCCGGCGAGGGTCTCGGCCCGCAGCTTGCGGTCGCCGAAGAACGTGCTGTGCAGGATCGCGTCCTCCAGCACGCCGATCTGCTCGGCGGTGGACAGCGCCGACTCGAGCTTCTCGTCGTCGCTGGTGGCCGAGGAGGCCGCGGTCCGCAGGTCGGCGAAGCTCTGCAGCAGGATGTCGAGCAGGTTGGGCGGCACGTCCAGCTCGATGCGGTGCCGGCGCAGCAGCTCGGTGGTGCGGAAGCGGACGATCTCCGCCTCGCTCTTCTTGTTGGTGACCACCGGGATGCGCACGAAGTTGAACCGCCGCTTCAGCGCCGAGGACAGGTCGTTGACGCCCCGGTCGCGGCTGTTGGCGGTGGCGATGATGGAGAAGCCGGGCTGAGCGAAGACGATGTTGTCCTCGTCGAGCTCCGGGATCGAGACGTACTTCTCCGACAGGATCGAGATCAGCGCGTCCTGCACGTCGCTGGTGGAGCGGGTCAGCTCCTCGAACCGGCCGATGACGCCATTCTCCATCGCGGTCATGATCGGCGACGGGATCATCGACGCCCGGGACTGGCCCTTGGCGATGACCATCGAGACGTTCCAGGAGTACTTGATGTGGTCCTCGGTGGTGCCGGCCGTGCCCTGCACCACGAGCGTCGAGTTGCGCGAGATGGCCGCGGCGAGCAGCTCGGCCAGCCAGCTCTTGCCGGTGCCGGGGTCGCCGATGAGCAGCAGCCCGCGGTCGGAGGCCAGCGTCACGATGCTGCGCTCGACGAAGCTGCGGTCGCCGAACCACTTCTGCGAGATCTCGCGGTCGAGGCCGTCGGCGCGTTCGGAGCCGAGGATGAACAGGCGCACCATGTGCGGGCTGAGCCGCCAGGAGAACGGCTTGGGCCCATCGTCGATCGACTCGAGCCAGTCCAGCTCCTCGGCATACTTGACCTCGGCGGGGGCGCGGAGCATGTCGGTCATTGCGGGATCTCCTATGCGAGGAAGCTCTTGAGTTCGGTGACAAGCTTTTTGATGTGCCCGGAGAGCACCGGCGCGCCCATGTCCTTGAAGCGCTCGCGGAACCACGGGTTGACGCTCTGCTGCCCGCCGCTGCTGACCGAGCCGACCGGGATGAACTTGACCCCGGATCGGTGCATGGCCTGCATGGAGTCGAACAGCACCTGCGACTGCGACTCGTAGAAGTCGGAGATCCACACCACGACCGTGTTGCGCGGGTCGGCCACCTTCGGCTGGGCCAGCGCCATCGCCACCGTGCCGTCGGTGCCGCCGCCGAGCCGGGTGCGCAGCAGCACCTCGAAGGGGTCGTGCACCCAGGGCGTGAGGTCCAGCGCGCGGGTGTCGTAGGCCAGCAGGTGCACGTCGACCTTCGGCAGCCCGGCGAAGATCGAGGCCAGGATCGTGCAGTTGACCATCGCGCTGACCATCGAGCCGGACTGGTCCACGACCACGATCAACCGGGCCGGGGTGGTGCGCTTGGCCGTGTGCTTGTAGAAGAGCCGGTCGACGTAGAGCCGCTCGTCCTCGGGGCTCCAGTTGGTGAGGTTCTTCCAGATGGTGCGCTCGATGTCGAGGTTGCGGAACACCCGCTTCGGCGGCACCGACCGGTCGATCTCGCCGACGCTGGTCTGCTGGACCTGCGTGCGCAGCACCGCGGCGACCTCGTCGACGAACCGCCGGATGAGCGCCTTGGCGTTGGCCAGGGCGATCCCGGAGAGGTTGTCCTTGTCCCGCAGCAGCTGCCCGATCAGCGACATGCTCGGGGTGAGCCGCTTGGCCAGCGCCGGGTTGGCCAGCACCTCGCGCAGGTGCATCCGGTTGACCAGGTCGCCCTCAATCTCGCCGAGCGTGGCGCCCATCCCGCCCTCGCCCGGCCGGCCGCGCAGCGCCCCCGGGTCGTGGCCGAGCGCCTTCTCGAACCAGCCGGCGTCGGCCTGCCAGTTGCCCAGCTGGGTGGCGCTCACCCCGCCGGTGCCGGTGTTGAAGACGTTGATCAGCAGCTTGGAGACCAGCGCGGCGCGGCGCACCTCGCCGCCGGGCTGTCCGGCCTTTTCCTCGGTCATCAGCCCGTCGAACTCGGCGGCCAGGTCGGGGTGGCGCTGGACCAGGTCGTCGACCGTGGCGCCCGGGTCGAGCACGGCCGTGGGCAGCCCGATGTCCTCGACGATGGCGACGCTGGCGGACTCCAGGACGGCCTGCTCGTCGGCCTCGAACACCCGGCCGAGCATCCGCCAGTACAAGACCTGCCTGCGGTTCTCGTCGGCGTTCACTTGCGCAGCAACCTTCCGGCCCGCTCGCGCAGCACCTCGATCGCCTCGCCCTTCTTCGTGGGCTCCCAGTCGGCCAGGGCGGTGTTGTGCACCGCGACGAGCTTCTTCTTCACCGTGGCCCGCACCGCGAGCGGCTGCACCGTCCAGGCCCCGTCGTCCCAGCGCAGCAGCCCGATGGCGGCGCTCGCGGACTCCAGCAGGGCCGGGGTGAGCGGCCCGCAGGCCGGCAGCCGCCGCGCGTCCAGGGTGACCGCGGAGAGGTCCTCGATGAGCACCGGCTCGGCGATGCGGGCCGGGTGCCGCTCCAGCGGCGGGGTGGCCGGGGCGAGCGCGGCGCCGAGGTGCACGCGGGCGGTGGTGAACGGGTCGGCCTCGTCGCCGGGGGTGGCCCGCTCGTCGCGCCAGATCAGGTCGCCGCCCGGCAGCAGCGGCATGTCGGCGAGCTCCAGCACGCGGTGCTTGGCCAGCGCGCTCAGCAGCCGCGGGTGGTCGGCCAGCAGCAGCCAGATCGCCGGGCCGACGATCGTGTCGACCTTCGCCGCCGAGACGCTCGCGCGGACCAGCCGCGGCGGGGCGCCGCCGGCCGTCAGCACGCCGTGGACCTGCACCTGCACGGCGGTGGGGTGCTCGTGGACGTCGGCGCCGAGCACGTAGAGCTGCCCGGTCACCGGCTCGGCCTGGGCCTCGCCGGGGGCCCGGCCGCCGTCGCGGGCCAGCAGCAGCGCGCGGCTCCACAGGTCGGCCCAGCGGCGCACCGGCAGGTGCGCCAGGGTGGCGATCGGGCTGCCCGCGCGCAGCTCGGCGGCGAACCCGTCGAGCAGCAGCGCCAGGCGGCGCAGCTGCGGGTCGCCCAGCGCCGCCTCGATGGCCTGGGTGGAGGCGGCGACGAGGTCGTTGTCGACGCCGCGCCAGCCGGTGATGGCCAGCTCCCGCAGCCACGACCGGGCGCCGCCCAGCAGGTGGGTGGCGGCCGCGGCCGGTCCGGGCTCCCCGGCCCAGGTCTCGCGCCGGCGGCCCAGCGCCGCGTCGGCCTGCGCGAGCAGCGCGTCGTGGGCCGCCCCGAAGAGCGCGATCCGGGCCGCGGCCAGGGCGAAGAGGTGCTCGTCGGCGATCGAGCCGGTGGCGATCTTCTCGATCGCCTCGGCGACCGGATCGCGCAGGGGGCTGCCGGCGAACGCCGCGGCCAGGCCGGCCAGCGCGGCCGCCCGGTCCTCATCGACGCGGGCGAACCCGTGCACCAGGCCCTCGTCGACGGCGCCGGCCAGCTCGAGCGCGGCGGTCAGGCCGGCCTCGGCCTCGGCGGTGAACAGCGAGGACAGCATCAGATGTCGCTCCTCGTCTCGCGCACCGACGGGAACCAGTGCAGCTCGGGGATCGGCTCGCCGCTGCCGGGCACCTCCAGGTAGGCCAGGTGGCGCAGGAAGCGGCTGAACACCGTGGCGGCGGGGGTCGGCTCGTGGTGCGGCTTCAGCGCGCTGAGCAGCGAGACGCCCTCCTCGGCCTCGACCCGCAGGTAGCGGGCGACCCGCTGCCGCCCGTACTGCGCCTCGGCCTCGGCCAGCAGCGCCTGCAGGTGCTTGCAGGGATGGGCGCCGCGCAGCCCGCCGCAGGGCCGGTTGTTGTTCGTGCTGCAGCTGAGCCCGTGCGTGCCCGCGCCGATCGACGAGACGTAGACCCGCTCGATGTCGGAACCGCTGGACACCACGCCCTGCAGGCGCCCGTCGGCGAGCTCGACGAACGGCACCTTGGCCAGGTTGCGTGGCTCCACGGGCGGTATCACGACCGCCGTCGAGCGCGTTTCGACGCTCAAGACCATCTACCTCCAGCATTGGGGTGGTCCTTGACGCCGGTAGTTGTATCGCATGGGTACGACAAAAATTCAGGAACCCAGCGAGACGGCCTCCTTCAGGCAGGTGGGGACGTCGTGGGTGTGGTACGGCCATTCACTTGGCTCGATGTTGTGCACGAAGTTGGCGTACACCGCGGCCCCCAGCAGCGGGGCGGCCGGCGCGAGGAGCTCCACGGCCCGCTCCGGCTCGCAGCCGGGTGCCGTGCGACGCCAGAGGCCGGCCCAATGGGTCACGAGCGCCGAAGCCGAGGACGGGTCCAGGCCGCCGCACAGCCGGATGATGTCGAACGCCGGGTTGCCCAGGAAGGCGTCGCCCCAGTCGAGGATGGCCGGGAAGCGCACGTTGCCCGGGTGGAAGTCGCCGTGCACGAGGGTGTCGGGCATCGCCGCGGCGGCCAGCCGCCCGGGCAGCCCCGCCAGCACCGCGTCGAGCCCGATGATCTCGGCCAGCCACGGCTCGGCGGCCACGACGATCTGCTCGCGCAGCAGGTCGCCGCGCCGGTCCCGGGTCCCGCGACCGGCCAGAACGGACATCTCAGGCAACGCCCGCCGCTGCAGCTCATGCAGCCGGTCCGCCATCTCCAGGCGGGCGGCGAGCGGCGCGTCGAAGCCGTCCTCGCCGGGCAGGTGGCCGATGAGCTGCCGCCCGGTGCCGTCGGCGGCCAGCAGCGGCGGCGCGGAGCCCGGGGCGACCTCGCCGAGCCAGCCCAGCACCTGCCCCTCGGCCCGCAGGAACGGCGGCAGGTGCTTGAGCCACACCGCGCCGCCGGGGCCGTCCAGCGTCCACAGCCCGGAGAGGTTCCAGGTCTTGCGCTGCACGACCGAGGTCGCCTCGAAGTGCTCGAGCGCCCACCGCAGCGACTCGGCCGGCCCGCCCACTTCGGCGTAGGGTGCCCGCTTCGGATGCGGCACCGGCACGAAGTCCGTCTCGTCCAGGGGACGCGTCACATCGGAGGTTTCGGCGAGGTACGTTACCGAGCCCCCGTGCGGGTGCGGCCGAGAGGCATGCAGCAGCCGCAGCACGGTGACGTCGACGCCGAAGCGCTCCCGCGCCCCGGCGACCACGTCGTCCACCTCCGGCCAGTAGGGCCGCTCGACCGGGAACGCCGGCAGCGCGCCGAGCACGTCGCCGCCGGCGTCGACCAGCACGAGCGTCACCGTCCGCACGGCTACACCGGGCTCCCGTGCGCGGCCATCCGCCAGCCGGGCGCGTCGCAGCGGTGCCAGGTGGCGCTCACAGCGTCCGGGCCAGACGCTCGGCGACCAGGCGGGTGAAGCGGGAGGGGTCTTCCAGCTCGCCGCCCTCCGACAGCAGCGCGATGCCGTAGAGCAGCTCCGCGGTCTCGCCCAGGCCGGCCGCCGCAGGGTCGGCCGCGTGCGCCGCACGCAGGCCGCCGACCAGCGGGTGGTCGGGGTTGAGCTCGAGGATGCGCTTCATGTGTGGCATCTCCTGGCCCATCGCGCGGTACATCCGCTCCAGCGTCGGCGTCATGTCGTGCTCGTCGCCGACAATGCAGGCGGCCGAGGTGGTGAGCCGGGTCGAGAGCCGCACCTCCTTGACGTCCTTCTCCAGGGTAGTGCCGAGCCAGGCCAGCAGCGGCGCGAAGCCCTCGCTGCGCTCCGGTGCGATCTCCTCGGCGCCGAGGTCCACCTGGCCCTTGGCCACGGACTGCAGGGGCCGCTCGTCGTACTGCGCCACCTGCTCCACCCACACCTCGTCGACCGGGTCGGTGAGGATGAGCACCTCGTAGCCCTTGGCCAGGAACGCTTCGAGGTGCGGCGAGTTCTCCACGTGGGCCCGCGACTCGCCGGTCATGTAGTAGATGTCGCTCTGCCCCTCCTTCATCCGCTCCACGTATTCGCGCAGGGACGTCGGCTCCTGCGAGTGCGTGGACGGAAGCAGGAGCAGGTCCAGCAGCGCCTCGCGATTCTCGGCGTCGTCGAGCAGGCCCTCCTTCAGGGTGCGGCCGAACTCGCCCCAGAACGTGGAGTACCGCTGCTGGTCCT
Organism: Dactylosporangium sp. NPDC051485; assembly: GCF_040682015.1. Classification (NCBI taxonomy): domain Bacteria; kingdom Bacillati; phylum Actinomycetota; class Actinomycetes; order Micromonosporales; family Micromonosporaceae; genus Dactylosporangium; species Dactylosporangium sp. NPDC051485. Next base: position 46,606 of record NZ_JBFAZW010000022.1, on the reverse strand, counting down.
TGTCCTTGATCTCCCGCAGGGTGCTCAGCACCTTCTTCACCAGGCGCCGCTGCACGACCTGGATCTGGCGGTCCTGCTGCAGGATCTCGCGGGAGATGTTGAGCGACAGATCGTGCGCGTCGACGACGCCCTTCACGAATCGGAGGTATCGCGGGGTGAGCGCCTCGCAGTCGTCCATGATGAACACGCGCTTGACGTAGAGCTGCACCCCGCGCTTGCCGTCGCGGGTGTAGAGGTCGAACGGCGCGCGGGCCGGAATGAACAGCAGCGCCTCGTATTCGAAGGTGCCCTCGCCGCGCATGTGAATGGTCTCGAACGGGTCGGTCCAGTCGTGGCTGACGTGCTTGTAGAACTCGTGGTACTCCTCGTCGGCCACCTCGCTGCGCGGCCGCGCCCAGAGCGCCTTCATCGAGTTCAGCGGGGTGTCGGCGCCGTCCAGGCGGATGGGCCAGGCGATGAAGTCCGAGTACTTCTTGACGATCTCCCGGATCTTCCATTCCGCCGTGTAGTCGAACAGCCGGTCCTCACTGTCCTCCGGCTTGAGGTGCAGCGTGACCGTGGTGCCCTGAGGGGCGTCGTCGAGGGGCTCGATCTCGTACGTCCCCTCACCCGCCGACTCCCATCGGGTGCCCTGGCTCTCGCCCGCCTTGCGGGTCACCAGCGTCACCTTGTCGGCCACCATGAACGTCGAGTAGAAACCGACGCCGAACTGCCCGATGAGCTCCGCCCGCTGCTGTTGTTCGGGCGATTCCCGCAGCTTGCGCAGCAGTTCCGCGGTGCCCGACTTGGCGATCGTGCCGATCAGCGAGACGACGTCGTCGTGAGACATGCCGATGCCGTTGTCCCGGACCGTGATCGTGCGCTGCTCCTTGTCGACCTCCAGCGCGACGTGCAGGTCGCCGGTGTCCACGTTGAGCTCCTTGTTGACCAACGACTCAAGGCGGAGCTTGTCCAGCGCGTCGGAGGCATTTGAGATCAGCTCACGCAGGAAGATGTCCTTGTTGGAGTAGATCGAGTGCACCATCAGCTGCAACAGCTGCCTGGTCTCGGCCTGGAACTCCAGCGTCTCGCTCACGTCGACTCCCTCTCGAGGCTAACGACCGCGAAAAAGAATACTGGCGCCGTGTCGATTCCGTGCCGCCTAGTTCGTACAGGGGACAGCCTCGTTCGTACAGGGGGACAGCCTCGCTCGTACAGGGGACAACAGAACGGCACCGAGGAGGATGAAATGAAGGAGTATCTGCTCAGCGTCGTCGAGCCCAGCACCGTCGAGCCGCCGGCGCCCGAGGAGCTGGCGAAGATCGGGGCCCGGGTCGAGCAGCTGGACCGGGAGGTCAAAGAGGCCGGGGTGTGGGTGTTCAGCGGCGGGCTGCACCCGCCGGCCAGCGCCACCCTGCTGCACCCCAAGGGCGACGACGTGCTGATCACCGACGGGCCCTTCGCCGAGGGCAAGGAGCACCTCGGGGGGGTTCATGATCCTGCGCTGCGCCGACCTGGACGAGGCGCTGGAGTGGGCCCGGCGGGCGGTGGCGGCCACCTCCCTGCCGATCGAGGTCCGACCCTTCCGATGAGCCGGGAGGTGGAGCGGGTCTTCCGCGAGCAGTACGGCCACGCGGTCGCCGTGCTGGTCCGCAGCTTCGGCGACATCGACCTCGCCGAGGAGGCGGTCCAAGAGGCGTTACGCCGCCGGCTCCGGCGCCGCGCTCGTGCGCGACGACCTGTGCGCCGAGGCGATCCGCCTGGCCCGGATGCTGCACCGCCTCCTGCCCGACGAGCCTGAGGCGACCGGCCTGCTGGCCCTCATGCTGCTGGCCGCCGCCCGGCGCCCGGCCCGGGTGGACGCATCGGGCGCCCTGGCGCCGCTGCCCGAGCAGGACCGCTCCCGGTGGGACCGGGCGGCGATCGCGGAGGGCCACGGCATCGTGCTCGAGTGCCTGCGGCGCGGCCGGCCCGGGCCGTACCAGATCCAGGCCGCGATCAACGCCGTGCACACCGACGCCGCCCGGGCCGCGGACACCGACTGGGCGCAGATCGTCCGGCTGTACGACCAGCTCATGACCGTGGCGCCGTCCCCCGTCGTCGAGCTCAACCGCGCGGTCGCGGTGGCCGAGCTCGACGGGCCCGACGCCGGGCTGCGGCTGATCGAGGGGCTGCGGTTGCCGCGGTACCACGTGCTGCACGCCGTGCGCGCGGACCTCCTGCGCCGGGCGGGCCGCGACGCCGAGGCCCGGGCCGAGTACGACGCCGCGATCGAGCTGGCCGGCAACGAGGCCGAGCGCGCTTTCCTGCGGGCGCGCTCGACCCTCGGCCCCGTGAGTGGGACTCTAGAGAGATGACGCATCCGGTGCTCGCCCAGCTGCTCGCCGTCGCGCTGATCGTCGCCGTGGTCGCGCTGGTCGTCGTCGTCATCCCGGTCAACCGGCGCGGCGCCCCGATCAGCGCCCGCCCCGGCCGCGACGACCGTTACTGGTACGGCTTCATCTACGCCAACCCGGACAACCCCAACCTGATCGTGCCCAAGCGGCTGGGCCTGGGCTGGACAGTCAACTTCGGCCACCGCCGCGCCTGGCAGGCCGTCTTCGGCGTGCTCGCCTTCATCGCCGTGAGCATCATCATCGGCACGCTGGCCAGCGCCGACGGCCGGCATTAGTCGACCGCCAGCCAGTCCCGGGCCGCCCGCACGGGCGCCGGCACGGATGACGCCGCCAGGTTCACCTACGCCGTGGACGCCCTGCCCGGCCCGCCGGATGCCGGGCACACGCAACACGGCGGCGGCCACGAGGGCCGCCGCCGTGATCGGCTACTCCGCGCTTGAGCGCGCCCAGAGGTTGATGCCGGACTCCGTCGCGTGCTTGTCAATCGCGGCCAGCTCGGCCGCCGAGAACTCCAGGTTGCCCAGCGCCGCCACGTTGTCCTCCAGCTGGCGCACGCTGCTCACGCCGATGAGCGTGGAGGTGACCCGCGGGTCGCGCAGCGTCCAGGCCAGGGCCATCTGGGCCAGGCTCTGCCCGCGGGAGGCGGCGATCTCGTTCAGGGAGCGGATCTTCACGAGGTTCTCCGCGGTCAGCCAGTCCTGCGACAGGGAGCTGCCCTCGCTGGCCCGGGATCCCGTGGGCACGCCGTTGAGGTAACGGTCGGTCAGCATGCCCTGGGCCAGGGGCGAGAAGGTGATGCAGCCGATGCCCTCGCGCTCGAGCACGTCGAGGAGCTCGTCCTCGATCCAGCGGTTGAGCATCGAGTACGACGGCTGGTGGATGAGCGCCGGGGTGCCCAGCCGCCGCAGGATCGCCGCGGCCTCGGCGGTCTTGGCCGGCGAGTAGGAGGAGACGCCGACGTACAGCGCCTTGCCCTGGCGCACCGCCGCGTCCAGGGCGCCCATCGTCTCTTCCAGCGGCGTATCGGGGTCGAAGCGGTGCGAGTAGAAGATGTCGACGTACTCCAGGCCCATCCGCTGAAGGCTCTGGTCGAGGCTCGCCGTCAGGTACTTCCGCGACCCCCAGTTGCCGTAGGGCCCCGGCCACATGTCGTAGCCGGCCTTGGTCGAAATGACCAGCTCGTCGCGGTACGGGTGGAGGTCGGTGGCCATCACGCGGCCGAAGTTCTCCTCCGCCGAGCCGTACGGCGGCCCGTAGTTGTTGGCCAGGTCGAAATGCGTGATGCCGAGGTCAAAGGCGCGCCGAACGAGCGCGCGGTGGCCGTCCAGCGGCCGGTCGTGGCCGAAGTTGTGCCACAGGCCGAGGGAGACGGCCGGCAGCTTCAGGCCGCTGCGTCCGCTGCGGCGGTAGGTCATCTGTTCATAACGCGAGGAATCCGCGGTGTACGCCATGATCACAACCTAGTTGCGCTAACCCACCGTGCGCACGATGTTGCCGCCTGGATCACGGATCAGCGAGCGGACGATCTCCACCACCAGCGGCCCGGCGCCGGCCGGGGCACGGACCCCGGCGACGGGCACCAGCACCGCCACGAGCCCGTCCAGGGCCTCCCCGGTCAGCGCGACCTGGAGCTGGTCGTCGGCGTCCTGCGCGGTACCGACAAAGAAACTGCCGGACGAGAACTCCACGCTGCTCTCCGGCCCGTCCAGGCGCAGCGTGCGGCCGAACGGCAGGCGGCCCAGCAGCGTCTGCGCGACCCGCGGGGCCACGTGCGCGCCCAGCACCAGGCGCACCAGGTCGCCGTCGGGGCGCCAGCCGAACTCGGCCAGGGCCAGGGTGGCGGTGGCCGACCCGTCGACCCGCCGGCCCTCCTCGACCGCCTCGGCGACCTCCGGCTCGTCGGCGACCGACGCCCGGTCCAGATCGGTGACGAGCAGCGGGATGCGCCGGGCCAGCAGCTCCAGGAAGCCGTGGACGCTCCAGGCCTGGGTCGCCTCGTACTCGTCCGGGGTGATCCCGACGACCTGCAGGAACTGCACGGTGCCGTTGGCCGTCGCGATCGTGCCGAGCTCCGGGTCCTCGGCGAAGACGACCGCCCGGATGAGCGTGTCGCGGTCCAGGGCGATCGGGCCGTTGAGGTCCATGTGGTGGTTCGGCTCGAACCAGTTTCCGGTCTGGTAGACGTACCGCGCCAGGTTCTGCAGGAAGTTGGCGGCCCAGATCGGCGGCTCGGTCTCGGCCGGCCGGCGGGCGATCCGGAACGTGAACTCGAAGCCCCAGCCGGACTCCTCCGGATTGTCGGTCTGTTTGCCGTAGAGCTCGCTCATGCCGTACGAGATGGCGTGCCAGTGCGGGATCGGCTCCAGCCGCGGGAAGAAGGCGACGGCCTCCAGGGGGTCGTGGCCGCGGGCGAAGCGGGGTGCGGCGCCGGGGTACAGCCGCGCGAGCGCCGCGTCGATGGCCGCCCAGCCGGATGCTTCGGGGTCCATGCGCTGAATTAAACCCGCTCGATGGCGGGCCGGCATATCCGGAAATCCTTCACCCCGGGCCGGGCCCGTCGATCAGATCGCGGGGAGGGTAGCCGCTGCAGGAGGGCACGAGCATGCGCTGGTTCGCCGATCGGCCCGTCGCGGTCAAGATCCTGATGACCTGCGGCCTGTTCGCCGTTGCCGCCGTCGTGGCCGGCTTCGTCGGCGTGTCCAGCCTGGCCGCCGTCTACGAGCACGGCGAGGCCATCGAGAGGGAGAACTTCCGCCCGTCGCTGCAGCTGGACAACCTGCGCGCCCAGGCGCTCACGGCCCGCATCGCGATCCGCGACGTGGCCCTGTCGCCGGACAAGGCGGCGGCCGAGCAGCGGCTCACCGCGGCCGACGACGCCGTGGCCGCGGACGCCGCCGCCTACCTGCTCAACGCGACCGACCCCGGCGCGGTGCGGCGGTTCGAGGTCGCCTGGGCGCAGTACGTCCAGGTCCGCGACAGCGAGCAGCTGCCGGCCGCGCGCCACGGCGACCTCGTCACCTTCGAGAAGGTGGCCACCGGCAAGGCCAACGCGCTCATGGCCACGGCGATGAGCGACCTGGACGCCGCGGCCAAGGCCGAGTCCGACGAGGCGATCGACCGCGTGGCCGCGGCCCGCCAGGACTACCACCGGGCGACCGCCATGCTCATCTCCGTGCTCGGCGCCGGCGTGCTGCTCGGCGCCGCGCTCGCCGCCTACACCGTGCGGCGCATCGTCGTGCCGCTGCGCCGGGTCGGCACGGTGCTGGCCGCGATGGCCGACGGCGACCTGACCGGGCTGGCCGCCAGCGGGGGCCGCGACGAGATCGGCCGCATGTCGGAGGCGCTGGACGCGGCCACCGCCCGCACCCGGCAGACCGTCCGCGAGGTGGCCGACACCGCCGCCGGGGTGGCCGCCGCGGCCGACCGGCTCGCCGCGACCAGCGAGGAGATCGCCCACGCGGCCGAGACCACCTCGACCCGCTCGGACGCGGTCGCCGCCTCGGCCGGCCGGGTGGCCGGCAACGTGCACAGCGTGGTCGCCGGCGCCGAGCAGATGACCGCCTCCATCCACGAGATCGCCCGGTCGGCGACCCAGGCCGCGAGCGTCGCCGCCGCCGCGGTCCGGGCGGCCGAGACGGCGTCGGGCACAGTCACCCAGTTGGACGGCTCGTCGACCGAGATCGGCAACGTGCTCAAGCTCATCACCTCGATCGCCGAGCAGACCAACCTCCTCGCCCTGAACGCCACCATCGAGGCGGCCCGGGCGGGCGAGGCCGGCAAGGGCTTCGCCGTGGTCGCCAACGAGGTGAAGGACCTGGCCCAGGAGACGGCCAAGGCCACCGAGGACATCGCCGGCCGGGTGGGCGCCATCCAGGCCGACGCGCGCGCCGCGGCCGCCTCGATCGGCGAGATCAGCACGGTGATCGACGAGATCAGCCAGTACCAGACCACGATCGCGGCGGCCGTCGAGGAGCAGACCGCGACGACCGGCGAGATCAGCCGCAACGTCGCGCAGGCCGCGGTCGGCACGGACGAGATCGCCTCCACCATCACGGGGGTGGCCGAGGCGTCGCGGACGACGAGCGGCGGCATGGGACAGTCGCGCACGGCGACCGCGGAGCTGGCCACGATGGCCGGTCACCTGCAGCAGCTGGTCGGACAGTTCCGGTACTAGGTTCTTTTGACTCCGGTCCCGTCGCTCGCGTCAGCGCCTGGTCCGGGTCGATCAGAGCTCCGCCTTATCGCCCCAGGCCAGGCGAAACGGTCGGCCTTGGGGGCCTCCCTGCCGGGTCCGCGGCGCCAGGATCAGGAACGAGATCGCGTACCTTGATCAACCCGAAACTGATCAGGACGGACACACGACATGCTGCGAGTGCGCTACTTACCGGCCACCTCGGCGGCCTATCAGCCCCATCCCAGCGGCCGACGTGACACTGACCCAGAGCATGTTGGCACGTGACACTGACCCAGAGCATGTTGGCTGGACCCAACGGTTCGCGCTCATCACCAGCGCTCATAGCGGCGGCTCGGCCAGGTCAGCGGATGACGGAGGTCATCCAGCACCATCAGCGTGAACTCCATCTGCCCGGAAACGTCGATACCGGCCACACCACTCCATCGCCGACCGATGGCGAAAAGCACCGCGCCAGACACCGCAGCCGTCGCAACAGCAAGGAAACCCGCAGTAGAGGCGGCCACCGAGAGCGGAGCGCAGACCGTCTGCGGTGCGCCAACTGAGCTGAGCAGCCAGACCAGGCCGCGAATGACCAGCGTCGCCAGCAGCGCCTGGATGGCGGTCACGAAGAACCGATAGGCTACCGACGCTCGCATGCGCCGAAACCGTTCGTACGCTGGCGATCCCATCGAACGTCCCTCCTGGCCAACTGCCATGGTTCCGATCAAAGCGCGTGCCACTGGCACAAGTGTGGCTGGCACGGGTCTGCAATGCCATCCTCTTCTGCCGCCGATCGTGCGCGGTGTCTGATAGAACTCCGTCACAGTCCGCACTGGGCGCCCAAGCGGCAACCGCCGAGCAGGGTGCTCCAACATGCCGATGACCGGATGACATGGTCGGTTTCAGACGTCGCGGTCGCAGTGGCGTGACCCGTGGGTCCGCGGGAGCCTCAACGAGGCCGGTCGCCAAAAAGATGCCGTGAACCCGGGCCGGGGGAAGTGGAAATACCTATCGTGATCCGGGAGGCAATGGGCGTCGACGCTGAGTCGATGCGCGCTGCCCGTACGGACCCGGACCGGTTCGCGGATCTGTACGACCGCTACGCAGCGCAGCTCTACCACTACGCGTACCAGCGAGTGGGCGCGCAGACCGCCGAGGACGTCGTCGCCGACACGTTCCTCGCCGCGTTCGCGCAGCGCGACTCCTACGACCCGAAGCGGCTCGACGCCCGGCCGTGGCTGTTCGGCATCCTCACCCGCAAGCTGGCCCGGCATTTCCGGGCGGAGAAGACGCACTACCGCGCGCTGTTGCGGACCCCGGCGGAGTCCGCCGTCGACGGGCACGCCGATCGCGTCGCGGCCCGCGTCGCCGCGTCCGCCGTCCGCGCTCCGCTCGTCGCCGCGCTCGGCAAGCTCTCCGCCGGCGACCGTGACGTGCTGCTGCTCATCGCCTGGTGCGACTTCAGCTATGACGAGGTGGCCAGAGCGCTCGACATCCCGCTGGGCACCGTGCGGTCCCGGCTCAACCGCGCCCGGCGCAAGGTCCGCGCCGTGCTGGGCGACATCGACCCCACCGGGGAGGCGTGATGGAACCCGACCTGCGACTCGTGCGGGAACTCGGCGAGCAGCTCGCGCCGCCGACCGGGGCGCTGCCGGCCGACCTGCGGCGCCGGGTGCTGTCCGCGCCCGTCCGGGCGCCGCGGCCACGGAGCTGGGTCAGCTCGCGCATCTGGCAGACGGCGCTGGTCGGCGCCGCGGCGGCCGCGGCCATTGCGGCCATCACCGGCCCCGTGGTGATCACCCACTCCGGCGACGGCCGGCCGCCGCCGGCGACAGTGGACGTGGTGCGGCTCGCGTCGGAGCGGGCGGCGGCCGTTCCGGCGGCGATCGCTTGGCCGGACCAGTTCATCTATACCGAGTCGGTGGTGCTCTACCGGACCATCGACGGGCGGTCGACGCCGCCGGCCGACGACGGACCGCTCCTCGTGCGCGAATGGCGGTCCGTCAACGGTACCCACGACGGCCTGGTGCGCGAGCGCCCGCGCGACCAGCCGGCGGCCGCCTGGCGCGACGCGACGGTCGCCGGATGCCGCGACGGCTACCAGAGCACCGCCGTGCCGGAGTGGCGTGTGCCGTGCATGCCCGACCTGGGCTCCGACGGCAGCCTGCCGGTCGACGTCGACGCGATGCTCGCCTACCTGCGCCGGTCGGGCACCAGCGACGACCAGGCTTTCGACAACGCCGCCCGCGTGCTCTACGTCAGCCAGCACGCATCGGCCGTGCAGGCGGCGGTGGTCGCGGCGATCGGGCGGATCCCGGGCATCACGGTGCGGCCCGGCGTCGTCGACGCGGCCGGACGTCCGGGTGTCGCGCTCGCCTACCGGAGCCGCGATGCCGAGACCGAGCTGGTCTTCGACGCCTCCACCTACGCCTATCTCGGCGTGAACCGGACGATCCTCCGGCGCACGACACCCAACCAAGCCACCGAGCCGGCCTCGCGGATTCTGATCCGCCAGGCCGTCGAGCACGTGGCGATCGTCGACTCAATCGGAAGTGTGCGATGAGACGCGCTGTCATCGTCGTGGTTGCGTTCTTCGGCCTCGCGGCGTGCTCGTCGTCCCCACCGACACCCGAGGTGGCCAGCGCGCGACAACCCTCGGCCTCCGCGGCGGCGGGCCCGTCTGCGGCAGCCAGGGAAACCGACTACGACAAGGCGCTGCGATACACGCGCTGCCTCACCGAGAACGGGGCTGAGACGCCCGACCCGGTCGAGGGGGAGCCGCTCGTCACCGCCTATGTCGTCACGTCCGGGACCTCCGTCAAGACCTACGCCGTCACGCCCAGGACCTCCGTCGAGACGACGGTGGCGCGCATCGAGGCGCACGAAAAGTGCAAGCAGTTCCTGCCGGCGACCTGGCCGGTCAAGGTGGACCAGGCTCAGGTCAAGCGGTCCCGTCCCTACTTCGACTGCATGCGCAGCCACGGGATCGACGAGCCGGTACCCGACGAGAACGGCATGGTCCAGGGCCGGACCGACCCCTCCTACAGATCGACGCCGGAGTACCAGGACGCGGTGGCGAAGTGCCGGCACCTGTACGACGACCCGGCCAACGACCTCCCCGAGAACCGATGAGGCGGTGGCTCGTCGCGGTCGCCGCATCCGGCGTCGCGGTGCTGGTCGCGGCCGGTGCGGTGGCCTACGCGTGGCCGTCGGGCCCGGCCGCCGGACCCGGGCCGGAGGCCGAGACGACCACGATCACCCGCACGACGCTGGTCGACGTGGCCGTGGTCAACGGCAAGCTCGGCTACGGCCCGGAACAGGAGCTGATCAGCCGCCTGACGGGCACGGTGACGGCGCTGCCGGAGGTGGGCACGACGATCGAGCGCGGTGCGGGTACCGTCCGGATCAACGACCGGCCGGTAGTGCTCCTCTACGGCACGCTGCCCGCCTACCGTGACCTCACCCCGCCGACCACCTCGGACCGTAGGCCGGACAGTGACCAGCCGGCGGCAGCGAGCCCGACCGGTTCGGCGACGCCCGCCGGCGGAACCGTCGGAGCCGACGTCAGGCAGTTCGAGACCAACCTGAAAGCGCTGGGCTACACCGGGTTCACCGTCGACGACGAATACACCGCGTCGACCGCCTCGGCGGTCAAGCGCTGGCAGCGCGATCTCGGCCTGCCGGAGACCGGGACCGTCGAGCTGGGCCGGGTCCTCTACACGCCCGGCCCGATCCGGGTCGCGTCACACGTCGTCAGGGCCGGTCAGGTCGCCGAGGGGCCGCTGCTCACCTTCACCGAGACCACCCGGCTCGTCACCGCGTCACTGCCGGCGCGCAGCGCGAGCCTGGCGGCGGTGAAGACGAAGGTGACCGTGGAGCTGCCCGGCGGGTCGACGGCGCCCGGGACGGTCCAGTCGGTGCGGACACCCGACGCCGCGTCCGCCGCGTCCGCCCCGGAGCCCACCGTCGAGGTCGTGGTCGCCGCCGACGACCCCAAGGCGTTCGCGGTACCCGGCGACGGCGCGGTCCGCGTCCGGTTCGTCGCGTCCACCCGTCAAGACGTGCTCGCCGTGCCGGTCGGCGCCCTGCTCGCGCTCGCCGAGGGCGGCTACGGTCTGCAGGTCGTCGAGGGCGCCACGACCCGGGTCGTCGCCGTGACCACGGGGCTGTTCGCCGACGGCCGCGTCGAGGTGAGCGGGCCCGACATCCGCGAGGGCATGACCGTGGGGATGGCCCGGTGACCGTCGTGGAGCTCAGGGGGGTCACGAAGACGTACCAGGGGAACGTCACGGCCGTGCGCGGTGCCGACCTGACCGTCGGCCGCGGCGAGCTCGCCGCGATTGTGGGTCCGTCCGGCTCGGGAAAGTCCACATTGCTCAATCTGATCGGCACGCTCGACCGGCCGACCGAGGGCCGCGTCATCGTCGCGGGGCGCGACATCGCGACGCTCGGCGACCGCGCACTGTCGGCGCTGCGGGCGGCGTCGATCGGGTTCGTGTTCCAGCAGTTCCATCTCGCGGCCGGGGTCAGCGCGCTCGACAACGTCGCCGACGGGCTGCTGTACGCGGGCGTGCGGCGCAAGGAGCGCCGCGCGCTGGCCGCCGCGGCGCTGGCGCGGGTCGGGCTCGCGCACCGGGCACACCACCGGCCGCACGAGCTTTCCGGCGGCGAGCGTCAGCGGGTGGCGATCGCCCGCGCGGTCGTGGGCGAGCCGGACCTGCTGCTCGCCGACGAGCCGACCGGCAACCTCGACAGCGCCGCCGGAGCCTCCGTCATGGACCTGCTGCGTACGCTCAACGCCGGCGGTACCACCGTAATCGTCATCACCCACGACGGCGCGATCGCCGACACGCTCCCCCGCCGCATCCGGGTCCACGACGGCATGGTCACCGGATGAGCCGGCCGGGGCGCCGTCTCGCGGTCGGTGACGTGCTCCGGCTCGGCGCCGTCGGCCTGCGATCCCGGCCACTGCGGGCCGTGCTGTCGGCCCTGGGCATCGCGATCGGGATCGCCGCGATGCTCGCCGTGGTCGGCATCTCCGGCTCGGGCCGGGCCGACCTGCGACAGACCCTCGACGCGCTGGGCACCAACCTGTTGAGGGTGAGCCCCGGCGAGAAAGCGGTGCTGCCCGACGGCGCCGTCGGCATGATCGAGCGGATCGGGCCGGTGACCAACGCGGCCGCGCTGCGCAAGCTGCCCGACGACGTGCACGTCTACCGCAACGACCGGGTACCGCCGCGGCAGACCAACGGCATCGTCCCGTTCGCCGCCGACCTCGACCTGACCGAGACGGTCGGCGCGACCGTGGCGCGCGGCGTCTGGCTCAACCCGGCCGCCGCCGACTTCCCGGCGGTGGTGCTCGGCGCCGAGTCCGCCCGGCGGCTCGGGATCACCACGCCCGACCCTCGGGCGGTGGTGTACGTCGGCCACGAGGGGTTCACGGTCGTCGGCATCCTGGCGCCGGTCACGCTGCTGCCCGAACTCGACAGCGCCGCCCTGATCGGCACGAACGCCGCACGGACGTACCTCGGCGTCGAAGGCCACCCGACGGCGATTTACCTGCGTACCGTCGACTCGCAGGTCACAGCCGTCCGCGACGTGCTGGCGGCGACCGCCAACCCGGAGGCGCCGTACGAGGTCGCGGTGTCCCGACCCTCCGACGCGCTGGCGGCCAAGCTCGCCACCGAACGCGCCTTCAACGGCCTGCTGCTCGGCCTCGGGGCGGTCGCGCTGCTCGTCGGCGGTGTCGGGGTGGCCAACACGATGGTGATCACCGTCCTCGAACGGCGCGCGGAGATCGGCCTGCGCCGGTCGCTCGGCGCCACTCGCGGCCAGATCCGGCTGCAGTTCCTCACCGAGGCGGCCCTGCTCTCGACGCTCGGCGGGTTGACGGGCGTGGTGCTCGGCGCGCTGGTCACCGCCGCCTACGCCATCAGCCAGAGCTGGCCGGTCGCGCTGCCCGCCTGGGCGCTGCTGGCCGGCGTCGGCGCCACGGTCGTCGTGGGTGCGGTGGCGGGGCTCTATCCGGCTGTCCGCGCCGCCCGCCTCTCACCGACCGAAGCCCTGACCGCGACGTAGGGCCTTCGGAAACGGGGTGGGCGTCTCGTCAAAAGGCAGGTCAGGACACTGCACCGCGCCCGGATCGTCCACGGAAGGGCAAGGGCGGGAAGAAGCACGCAGCGAGCAGTCACCGTCCACACCGGACGGATCGGACGCGCAAAATTGCTGGTCAAGTGGTGGCCACCAGGGACCCTGAACCTACGGATGAAAAGCGGGTCGGACAGCGCGTACGGTGCTCTGCAAGGATGACGCGGTGTCCACGCGCTTTGGGACCCGCGTCTGCGTTGCCCTCCTGTCCTGCCTGCCCCTCTTCGCGGCCGGGTGCGGCTCCACGTCGTCGCCGTCGCCGTCGCCCAGTGCATCGCCTGTGCCGCCGGCCATCGAGCTCGACCAGCTGCGGCCTCGGCTGCTCGGGACGGCGCGGCTGGGGGCTGGGTGGAGCGATCAAACCGGGACGGACGTATACGCCGACACCGGGCACCTGCCCCCGCTGTGCGAGAGCCCCACGCCGGCCGTCGGAGGGACGCTCGAGACCGGGCCCGACACCGGCGGCGCGAAGGTCGCGGTCGTCAGCGTGTCGAAGGACATCGGGCCGCCGGTCGGCAAGCAGCCGCAGTTCCTGACACAGTTCGCGGCGGTGTTCCCGAGCGACCAGCAGGCAGCCACCTACGTGACCCGCGTGCGTGCCGTCGCCGACGCGTGCCCGAAGAAGGTATTGATACCAGCCATGCCGGTCGACGGGGGCGGGCACACGGCGCCCTACGTCGAGGTCGTCGACGTCGCTGACAAGACCGAGGGCGCGTGGTCCGGCTTCCAGGTGGTGCGCGAACAGCAGTACGAGTCCAGCCTGAACAACGGTGGCCATATTGCGATCGCCGTCCTGGGCCAGCGGAACGCCGTCGTCGTGGTGCGCTTCGCGCTGTTCGCCGAACCGCCCGGGGGCGACACCTTCACAGTGCTGTGGCAGAAGTACCTCGACGAGCTGACGACGGCCGCCCGGGCCACGCCGACGCCCTCCTAGGTGCGCTTGTTCAAGATCGGACCCGACAGCTGGGACCGTAGAGCCTCGCGGCCATCCTCGCCCGGGTCGCAGCCGTCCGGCTCTCTGCCCTGTGGTCCGCAGGGCGGAATGCCGGTAGATGCTGACCACAACGAGCAGCCTTGGGTTGGGCACGGTCCGAGGCGTTCGTTCGGCTACGGGCCTCACCGCCCCGGCCGGGAGCACGCGCTGTTCGACCCGCGCCGGCTCACCGGCGGCGTCTGATCCGACACATCGGAGACGGTTAGAAACCCAGGCGCGCCGCAACCGTGGCTGCGGCCGGGTGGTCCAGGCGCTCGTAGATGGCCAGGGCGCGCCGCCAGAGGCCGATCGCCGGGGCGCCCTCCAGTGCGTCGCCCAGCCGCGTCGCGGTCTCGGCCTCGTCGAGCCGATCGCCCAGCTCGGCGAAGCGGTCCAGCGCGCCCCGGAAGCACTCCAGCGAGCGCTCCCGGTCGCCGAGCGCCGCGTGCACCCGCCCCAGGTGGGCGAGGGCGACGGCGAAGGCGTGCGGATCGTCCCCGTGCAGGCCCAGCGCCTTCTCGCCGTGGGTGACCGCCTCGGCCGCCCGGCCGGCCTGCGCGTAGTGCCAGGCGGCCGCGGCGTGGGCCGCCGCCGACCCGAGCCGGTCGCCGGCCCGGCGGAACAGGGCCAGGGCCACCTCGTCGTGCACGATCGCCTCGGCGAAGCGGGCCATCGACTCCAGCAGCGCGGCGAGGTCCTGGCGGCATCGGGCCGCGGCGGCGGGGTCGCCCTGGGCCTGGAAGCAGTCGGCCGCCTCGCGCAGCCGGCGCAGCGCCGCCTCGTGCTGCCCCGTGCGCAGGTATGCGGCGGACTGCGCCCGCTGCGCCCGGCCCAGCAGGGCCGCGTCCCCGAGTTGCTCGGCGGCCCGGATCGCGATCTCCTGCGCGGCGATGCGGTCGTCCCAGCGCCCGGCCGCGTCGAGCTCGCCGTCGAGGGCGTCGGCGATGCGCCAGGCGTCGCGGTACCGGCCGCGCCGCATCGCCAGGCCCAGCACGGCGAGGTCGCGGCCGTGCTCGACCAGCCGGTCCTGCATCGTCCCGCGCTCCGTGTCCGCGATCCGGGCGGCGGCGTGCTCGCGGAGGAGGGCGTGCATGGCGTACCGCCCGGGTCGCACCTGCGACACCAGCCGCGCCCGCACCAGCTCGGCCAGCGCGTCCACATCGGACTGTCCGATGAGGACGGCCGCGTCGGCCGCGGACAGGTCCGGGCCCGGGTGCGCGCCGAAGCCGTGGAACAGCCGGCGCGCGGGCGGCGAGAGCAGCCCGTAGGACCAGTCGAACGCGCCGCCCTCGGCCAGGGCGTCGGCCGCGGCCGCCAGGGACAGCGACGGGTGCAGCGCGGCCCGGGCCGAGACGACGGCGAGCGCAATGGGCAGCCGGCCGCACGCGGTGATGATGCGGTCGACCGCCTCGGGCTCGGCCGCCGTGCGCTCGGCCCCGATCCGCCCGGCCAGCACCGCCCGCGCCTCGGTGCGGTCCAGCGCGCCCAGCACCAGGCCGGGCTCTTCCAGCCGGGACAGGTCGGCCCGCCCGGTGACCAGTGCGACGCTGTCCCCCGCGGCCGGCAGCAGCGGCCGGACCTGGGCCGGGCCGGCGGCGTCGTCGAGCACGACCAGCACGCCGCGGCGGGCGGTCAGCGCACGGTACATCCCGGTGCGCGCCGCCACCCCCAGCGGCATGTCCGCGGGCGCCACCCCGAGCGCCTCCAGCAGCATCCGCAGCGCCTCGGCGGCCGGTAGCGGGCCGTCCGGGTCGCCGCCGCGCAGCGACACGAGCAGCGCCCCGTCGGGGAACCGGCCGGCCACCCGGTGTCCATAGTGGACGGCGAGCGCGGTCTTGCCGACGCCGGCCGGGCCGCCGATGACGAGCGCCCGGGCGCCGGGCAGCAGCGCGTCGAGCCGGGCGATCGCGCCGGCCCGGCCGGCAAAGCCCGCGGGCGCGCCCGGAAGCTGGTGGTCCGTCGGCGGGGGCGTTGGAGCGACGCCACTGCCGGACGGCGCGGCGATGCGGGACCGCGCGGAGGCGACCGCGCCGCACTCGGCCGGGCTCGCCCCGAGCAGCCGCAGCAGCGCGTCGAGCCGGTCGGCCGGGGGCAGCGCCCGCCCGGCGAAGTACGCCCCGATGGCCGCGTGCGGCCAGCCGGTGCGCGCGGCAAGTTCGCCGAAGGTCAGCGGCGAGCTGCGGACCCGGCTGGCCTGCCGGCGCCGCAGGTCGCGCAGGAGCCCTCCGAGCTCGTCCAGGGTGGCGACACCCGATGGATCTACCACGCCCGAGAGCCTGCCACAGCCCGCCAACGTTTCGCCGGGTTGTGAGTGCGGGCTCACGGGTTACAGGCCGTCTCGAGGTCACGAACCGCCGCGGAGATGGCGGTGGTCAGCTTGGTCATGTCGTCGATCGAGTTGATGTTCTTGAGGTAGTCGGGCGAGCCGAACAGCGCGATGCCGTCGGCCGCCTTGTCCAGGGCCGTGCGCAGCTTCGCGTCGGCCACCTCGGCCTTGAGGTCGCGGGCCTGCTGGGCCAGGCCGTCGGCCAGCTCCTTGGCCTTGGCCATCGCCTGCTGCTCGGCCGCCTTGTTGCCCGACTGCCGGGCCTGGATCATGAGGCCGATCTGCGTGCCGATCGGCTTCGCCGCGTCCGGGGTGAGGATCGTCTTGGCCTTGTCGCAGACCTGCTTGGTGTTGGCCTTCACGTCCACGGTCGGGCTCGGGCTGGCACTCGGACTGGGCGAGCTCGCGGTGCTCGACGCCGAGGCGGGCTTGTCGTCGGACTGCGAACAGGCCGCCGAGGTGCCCGCGAGCGCGGCAAGGATTACCACGGACAGTAGCCGTCGCACGATGAAAAGCTCCTTGGGTAGGGGTCCTCATCGCTGACGGTAACAGCGCCCGGCCATTTCGGCGCGTCTCATATCCGATCGAGCGCCCGATCCACAGTGGACACCCCGGGCCGCGAGCAGGCGGTCGGTGCCGAGCGCCCGGGCGGCCCGCCCCTGGTTTCCGGGTCAGGACCAGGCCGGCAGGACGCCCGGGCCGGTGACCATCAGCAGCACGCAGATACCCGTGGCTATCAAGACTCGCGTGATAATCCGCATGCAACGGAAGTTAGCCGCGTCGATCGGAACCCGCGGTCACCCCACGGGGGGAGTTGCCTGCGGTCCAGGCGTCACCTTCAGCCCCAGTTCTGCGGGGCCTGCTGGCGGGTGGTGACGTTGATGCGGTTGAAGAAGTTCGTGATGGCCACCCACAGCACGAGCCCGCCCAGCTGCTCGTCGTTGAAGTGCTCGGCGGCCGCGGCCCAGATCTCGTCCGGCACCGCGTCCGCCCGGTCGGCCAGCCGGGTCGCCGCCTCGGCGAGGGCCAGGGCGGCGCGCTCGGCGGCGGTGAAGTACGGCGTCTCCCGCCACGCGGCCACGGCGAACAGCCGCTCGTCGGTCTCGCCGTTCTTGCGGGCGGAGCGGGCGCCGGAGTCCACGCAGGGGCCGCAGCCGTTGATCTGGCTGGCCCGCAGGTGGACCAGCTCCAGCGTCGGGCCCGGCACCCCGGACGAGTGCGCCGCCTTGTACAGCAGGTTGATCGCCTTGACGACGTCCGGCCCGGCGGGGTTGGTCAGGCGGGGCGAATTCGTGGTCTCCATCGTCGTTCCTCCGTCACATCGGGGATGTTTGGTTCGTCGCTGGTATGACGCCCCGGTGGCGGGCTGTGTGACGAATATGACGTTGGCCACAATTGTTGCCAAAGGTGGGCGATATGAACGACGAGGTGCTGGCCGAGCGGTTCGAGGCCCTGCGGCCCCGGCTGCGGGGGGTGGCGCAGCGGATGCTGGGCTCGGCGGCCGAGGCCGAGGACGCCGTGCAGGAGGCCTGGCTGCGGCTGCACCGGGCGGGCGCCGACGAGGTGGACAACCTCGCCGCCTGGCTCACCACCGTCGTGGGCCGCATCTGCCTGGACATGCTGCGATCGCGGGCCGGGCGCCGCGAGGAGCCGCTGGACGGCGCGGACGCGCCGGTCGGCGGCGGCCCCGAGGAGGAGGCGGTGCTGGCCGACTCGGTCGGGGTGGCGCTGCTCGTGGTGCTGGAGACGCTCACCCCGACCGAGCGGCTGGCGTTCGTGCTGCACGACCTGTTCGCGGTGTCGTTCGAGGACATCGCGGTCGTCGTGGGGCGCAGCCCGGCCGCGGCCCGGCAGCTGGCCAGCCGGGCCCGGCGGCGGGTGCAGGCGGGCGGCTCCGCCTCGGCGGCCGACACGCGGCGGCAGCGGGAGATCGTGGCCGCGTTTCTCACCGCCTCACGCACCGGGGACATGGCCGGGCTGCTCACCCTGCTGGACCCCGACGTGGTCATGCGCGCCGACGAGACCGCGGCCCGGATGGGCGGCACCGGCCAGCCGCGCGGCGCGGAGGTGGTCGCCGAGTTCTTCTGCGGCCGGGCGCAGGGCGCCGAGCCGGCCGACATCGACGGCGCGGCGGGCGCGGTGGTGCGCTCGCCGGAGGGGCAGCCCTGGCTGGCGCTCAGCTTCACCGTCGCCGGCGGGCGAATCCTCGCGATCGAGGTGGTGGCCGGGGCGCAGGAGCTGGCGGGGCTGGAGATCACGCCGCTCGCCTGACGTTTTCCTTGAGGTGGCTCCCGTGGTGCCGATGAGTGGCACGAGGGGTGCAGCACGGGTGTCACCAGGGGGAATCGCCGTGAGCGTGGACGTTGCTTCGGAGGCGCGGTACCTCACGTTCACGCTCAACGGCGAGGCGTACGCGCTGGACATCTTCCACATCGCGGAGATCCTGGAGTACCGCAGCCTCACGGTCGTGCCCATGGCGCCCGATTTCGTCCGCGGCGTCATCAACCTGCGCGGCCGGGCGGTTCCGGTGATCGACCTGGCCATCCGCTTCGCCAAGGGCTCCACGGCCATCGCCCGGCGCACCAGCATCATCATCGTGCACGTCAACGGCGTGCCGGGGGCCGGCGAGCCCCCGGGCGGGCGCGGCGACGGGCAGGAGATCGGCATCCTGGTCGACGCGGTGAGCAAGGTCGAGACGTTCACGCCGGAGGACCTCGAGCCGCCGCCGGCCTTCGGCGCCGGCATCCACGCGGACTTCATCGGCGGCATGGCCAAGCGCGAGGGCGACTTCATCATCGTGCTCGACATCGGGCACCTGCTGCCGGCGGCCGACATCGGGGCACTGGGGAGCGCGCCGCCCGATCCGGCCGACACCGCCGAGGGTGCGAACCGGCCCGCGCCGGTGTCATGACGCCGCTGCTGGCCGGGCCGACCGCGATCACCCCGGCCGAGTTCCAGGCCGTCAGCGAGTTCCTGCACCGCCACACGGGCATCCGGCTCTCCCCGGGCAAGGAGTCGCTGGTCATGGGCCGGCTGGACAAGCGGCTGCGGACGCTGGGGCTGTCGAGCTACACGCAGTACCTGCGGCTGCTCTCCTCGCCGCAGCAGACGCAGGAGCTGCGCCGGGCGATCGACCAGCTGACGACCAACGAGACGTTCTTCTTCCGCGAGCCGCAGCACTTCGAGTACCTGGGCCGGGTCATCGCGCCCGCGCACCCGGCTGGCCGGCCGCTGCGGCTGTGGAGCGCGGCCAGCTCCAGCGGCGAGGAGGCGTACACCGCCGCGGTCGTGCTGTCCGAGGCGATGCCGAACGGGGCCTGGGAGATCGTCGGCACTGACATCTCGTCGCGAATGGTGGCCGGCGCCCGGACCGGCCTGTACCCGATCACCGCGGCCGAGCGGATCCCCCGGCCGCTGCTGCAGCGGTACTTCCTGCGCGGCCGGGAGGAGTACCACGGGCTCATCCTCGTCGACCGCGCGCTGCGGGCCCGGACGAACTTCCAGCACGCCAACCTGCTCGACGACCTTCGCCGGCTGGGCCGCTTCGACGTGATCATGCTGCGCAACGTGATGATCTACTTCGAGAACGCCACGAAAGCCGGCCTGATCGACCGGGTCCAGCACATGCTGCAGCCCGGCGGGCACCTCATCGTCAGCCTGTCCGAGACGCTCAACGGCATCCCGTCGCGGCTGCGGGCCATGCAGCCGTCGATCTACCGGCTGCCCGAGGCGGCCCATGGCTAGCCCGGCGACGGACGTCTACCTGCACCCCGGCGACGTCCGCTTCGCCGGGGCCGGGGTCCGGCTGCGCACGCTGCTGGGCTCGTGCGTGGCGATCACCCTGTGGCACCCGCGGCTGTGCATCGGCGGCATGTGCCACTTCGTCGTGCCGGCGCGGGGACAGCGGCCCCGGGGCGAGCTCAGCGGGCGGTACGCCGACGAGGCCGTCGAACTGCTGCTGCGCGAGGTGCGCGGGCGAGGGACGGAGATCTCGCAGTACGAGGCGAAAATGTTCGGTGGCGGGGCGCAGTTCTCGCACAGCGGCGGCGTGCCGCAGGGCAACGTCGCGGCCGGGCTGCGGCTGCTCGAGCAGCACGGCCTGCATCTCGCGGCCCGGCACCTGGGCAGCACGGGGTCCCGCCTGCTCATCTTCGACATCGCCACCGGCGAGGTCTGGCTGCAGCATCAGGCGCTGCGCCACCTGGAGGACTCGGCATGACGATCCGCGTCCTCATCGTGGACGACTCGGCGGTGGTGCGGCAGGTGCTGTCGCGCCGCCTGTCCGGCGCGCCCGGCATCGAGGTGATCGGCTGCGCCGCCGACCCGATCTTCGCCATGACGCAGATGAACCGCCAGTGGCCCGACGTCGTGGTGCTCGACATCGAGATGCCCCGGATGGACGGCATCACCTTCCTCAAGAAGATCATGGCGGTCCGGCCGACGCCGGTGATCATCTGCTCGACGCTGAGCCAGCGCGGCGCCCGCGCGACGATGGAGGCGCTGGCGGCCGGGGCGGCGAGCGTCGTACCGAAGCCCACCTCCGGCCTGAAGACATTCCTGGAGGAGGACACCGGCGACATCGTCGCGGCGGTGAAGGCCGCGGCGGCCGGCAAGGCATCCCGGCTGGTCCCCACGCACGAGCGCCACTCCCCGCCGGCCGCGCCGGACCCGCCCGACACCATCAGCGACCGGGTCGTGGCCATCGGCACCTCGACCGGCGGCACCCAGGCGCTCGAACTGGTGCTCACCGCCCTGCCCCCGGTGCGCTCGGGCATCGTGATCGTGCAGCACATGCCGGAGAAGTTCACGGCCGCCTTCGCCGAACGGCTCGACGGGATGTGCCGGATGAGCGTGCGCGAGGCCGGCAACGGCGACCCGGTGGTGGCCGGGACCGTGCTCGTGGCCCCGGGCGGCCGGCACCTGCAGCTGGTCGGCGACGGCGCGCACTTCCGGGTCAAGGTGAGCGACGGCCCGCCGATCAACCGGCACCGGCCGTCGGTCGACGTGCTGTTCCGCTCCGTCGCCAAGGTCGCCGGGCCGCGCGCGCTGGGCGTGATCATGACCGGCATGGGCGACGACGGCGCCCGCGGTCTGCTCGAGATGCGCCAGGCCGGCGCGCGCACCGTCGCGCAGGACGAGGCGACCTGCGTCGTGCACGGCATGCCGAAAGAGGCGGTCCGGCTCGGGGCCGTCGACCGGGAGGTTCCGCTGTCCGCCATAGCCGAGGTGATCCGTACCCATGCTTGAGTCGCTGCTCGTCCTGCTCGCCCTCGTGGCCGGCGCCGCCGCCGGTGCCTGGTTCGGCCGTCGGTCCGCCCGCGGTCGTACCGATGCGGTCGCGGTACACCGGGACGCCCTTCGCTTCCAGGACAGCGTGGGCGAGCTCGCGTCCACGATCGCGCCCGTCTGGGCCAACCAGATCGCGTCCTCGCGCTCGCAGATGGAGGACGCCGTCGGCGCCGTGACCGCCGAGTTCGGCCAGATCGTCGAGAACCTCGACACGGTCCTGGCCTCCTCCAGCGCCGCACTGGAGGACGGCCGGGGCGGCGGCGCGCTGGAGCGCGGCCGGCACCGCCTGGGCAACGTGGTGAGCACGCTGGACGACGCGCTGCGCTCCAAGCGCGCCGCCCTGGGCGACCTGGAGCGGCTGCTCGAGCTCAACCAGGAGCTCAAGCAGATGACCGCCGAGGTGGCGCAGATCGCGGCGCAGACCAACCTCCTGGCCCTCAACGCCTCCATCGAGGCGGCCCGGGCCGGCGCGGCCGGGGCCGGCTTCGGCATCGTCGCGCTCGAGGTCCGCCAGCTCGCCGACCGCTCGTTCCAGACCAGCGAGCGGATGGCGCAGCGGGTGGACGGCATCGGCAGCGCGATCACGTCCACCCTGTCGCGGGCCGAGGGCGACGCCGAGCGCGAGGGGGTCGCCGTCGCGCGGGCCAACGCCGAGGTGAGCGAGGTGCTCGACGACCTCGACGTGGTCTTCTCCGGCCTGCGGCACTCCTCCGACGAGCTGGAACGGGCCGCCGTGGGCATCCGCGGCGGCGTCTCGCAGGCCATCGTCAACCTGCAGTTCCAGGACCGCATCGGGCAGGTCCTGGGGCACGTCAAGGACAGCATCGAGCAGCTGCCGGTCCTCGTCGACCGGGCCGAACCGGACGCGACCGGGATCCGCCGCCCGCTGGACGGGCAGCGCCTGCTCGGCGACCTCACCGCGGCCTACACGATGCACCAGGAGCGCGACGCCCAGCACGCCGGCGTCGCGGCCGCGGTGCCCGAATCGGAGATCACCTTCTTCTAGGAGTCCTCATGTCGAAGACCATCCTCGTTGTCGACGACTCGGCATCCGTGCGGCAGGTCGTGACGATCGCCCTGCGCGGCGCGGGCTACGAGGTGCTGGCCGCCACGGACGGCCAGGACGCGCTGCGCCAGCTCGACGGCCGCCGGGTGCACCTCATCGTGTCGGACGTGAACATGCCCAACATGGACGGCATCACGCTGGTCGGCGAGGTGAAGAAGCTCCCGGCGTACAAGTTCACGCCCATCATCATGCTGACGACCGAGTCGCAGGAGGAGAAGAAGCGGCAGGCTCAGGCGGCCGGGGCCAAGGCGTGGGTGACCAAGCCGTTCCAGCCGGCCCAGATGCTCGCCGCCGTGCAGAAGCTCATCGCGCCGTGAGCCTCGCCTTCGAAGGGGAACTGACCGTCATGACGGCCGCGGAGCAGCACGCCCGGCTGCGCGCGTACCTGCGCGGGACGGGCCCCTTCGAGCTCGACCTGTCCGGCGTGACCGAACTGGACACCGCCGGCCTGCAGCTCCTGCTGGCCGCCCACCACGACGCCCGCCAGCAGGGCGCCCACCTCACGCTGCGCCATCCCAGCCCCGCGGTGGCAACGGCCCTCGCGGTCGCCCACCTCGACACCGAGTCGCTGGGGGACCTGTGAGCGACTTCGCCGAGTTCGCAGACGCGCTGGAGACGTTCATCACCGAGGCCCGCGAGCTCCTGCAGGACTTCGAGGAGGGCCTGCTCGGGCTGGAGGGCTACGACGACACCGCGGACACCGTCAACGCCCTCTTCCGGGCCATGCACACGCTCAAGGGCTCGGCCGGGCTGTTCGGGCTGGAGCACGTGGTGTCGTTCACGCACGTGGTCGAGACGGTGCTGGAGTCGGTCCGCGCGGGCGAGCTCCCCGTCACCGCCGACCTCGTGAGCGCGCTGCTGCCGTGCGCGGACCACGTCTCCTCGATGGTGGAGGGCATCGCCTCCGGCCGGCTCGCGCCGACCGCCTCCGAGCAGGCCATCGGGGAGCGTCTCCTGGCCGCCCTGCAGCCATTCCTGGAGCCCGCCGCGACGGCGTCCCCCGTGTGGCGGCTCAGGCTCTGGTTCGGGCCGGACAGCCTGCGCAACGGCATGGACCCGTTGTCGTTCCTGCGGTACCTGTCGACCATGGGCACCCTCGTGCAGGTCGCCACCCGGACCGATGCGCTGCCCGACCTCGAGCACCTCGATCCCGAGACCTGCTACCTGGGCTTCGAGGCGGCGCTCGCCACCGCCGCCCCGAAGGCCGACATCGAGGGCGTCTTCGACTTCGTGCGCGACGACAGCCAGATCGAGATCGTGCCGGTGCCCGACGATGCCTTCGTCCGCCGCATCGAGCAGCTGCCCGACCGGGACCGGCTCGGGGACCTGCTCATCGAGAGCGGCGTGGCCACCGACCGCGACATCAGCACGGCCCTGCAGATCCAGCAGCAGGACAACGCCCGCACCGGCGACGGCAGCTCGCGCCCGCTCGGCGAGATCCTCATCGAGCGCAACGTGGTCCAGGCGCCGGTGGTGCAGGCCGCGCTGAGCCGGCAGCGCAAGACCGCCGAGAGCCGCCCTCAGGACCAGACCATCCGGGTGTACGCCAACCGCCTGGACAAGCTGATCGACCTCGTCGGCGAGCTGGTCATCGCGCAGTCCAGCGTCGGCATCCGGCGGGTCGACGGCGGCGACAACGTGGACGCGCAGCACGAGGTCATGCGGCTGGTCGAGGAGGTGCGGCACAGCGCGCTCTCGCTGCGGATGGTGCCGATCGGCACCACGCTGCGCCGGTTCGAGCGGGTGGTCCGCGACGTCTGCGTCGACCTCGACAAGGACGTCGACCTCATCATCACCGGCGGCGACGCCGAGATGGACAAGGCGCTGGTCGAGCGGATCAGCGACCCGCTGACCCACCTCGTGCGCAACGCCCTGGACCACGGCATCGAGACCCGCGCGGAGCGCGAGCGGGCGGGCAAGCCGGTGCGCGGCAAGCTGCGGCTCAACGCCTTCCACGACGCCGGCTCCATCGTCATCGAGGTGGCCGACGACGGCC
Source organism: Dactylosporangium sp. NPDC051485 (assembly GCF_040682015.1). Lineage (NCBI taxonomy): Bacteria > Bacillati > Actinomycetota > Actinomycetes > Micromonosporales > Micromonosporaceae > Dactylosporangium > Dactylosporangium sp. NPDC051485. The sequence goes on along the minus strand of NZ_JBFAZW010000022.1, from coordinate 22,260 downwards.
GGGGCCTCGACCGGGACCGGATCCTCGCCAAGGCCGTGGGCAACGGCCTCGTGTCGGCCACGGCCACCCCGAGCGACCAGGAGGTCTACGACCTCATCTTCGAGCCCGGATTCTCCACCAAGGAGACCGTCTCGAGCCTCTCCGGGCGGGGCGTCGGCATGGACGTCGTGCGCCGCAACATCGCCGAGCTGCGCGGCACGGTCGAGGTCGACACGCGGGCCGGCGCCGGAACCACCTTCCGCATCCGGCTGCCGCTGACGCTGGCCATCATCGACGGATTCCTCGTCGGGGTGGGCCCGGCGTCGTACATCGTCCCGCTGGACCGGGTGACCGAGTGCGTGGAGCTGCCGGCGAGCTGCGCCGAGCGGCCGTGCATGCCGCTTCGCGGCGAGGTGCTGCCGTTCATCCGGCTGCGCGACATCTTCGGCATCGCCGAGCCGCCGCCGCGCCGGCAGAACGTCGTCGTCATCGAGCAGTCCGGGCAGCGGGCCGGGCTCGTGGTGGACGTGCTGCTCGGGCAGTTCCAGACCGTCATCAAGCCGCTGGGAGGGCTGTTCGGGGCGGCGACCTGTATCGGCGGCTCGACGGTGCTCGGCAACGGCGAGGTGGCGCTGATCCTCGACGTGGGCCCGCTCGTGGCCGACCACGTCGCCCGCGAGCAGGTCCCTGTCCTTTCCTAGCAGCGGCCTCCTTTCCTACAAGCGGCCTCCTGGAAGCGGCCTCCTAGAAGCGGTCGAACTTGCTTTCGTCGATGTCCGGGACCGTTACCTCGGAGCCCGTCGCCGGGTACGACGCGAAGGTCCGCTGGTTGCTCGCGCCGGCCGCGGCGTAGGCCGGGGCCGGGCGGGACGGCCGGGCCGGGGCGAACCCGCGTCCCCCGCCGTCGGCCCGCCCGGTGGTGAAGAACGCCATCATGGCGCGCAGCTCCTCGGTCTGCGCGGCCATCTGCTCGGCGGTGGCCGCCAGTTCCTCGCTGGACGACGCCGTCTGCTGGGTGACCTTGCCGATCTGGGTCATCGCGATGTTGATCTGATGCACCCCGGTCGACTGCTCGCCGCTGGCCGCCGCGATCTCCTGCACCAGGTCGGAGGTCCGGGTGATCGAGGGGATGATCTGATCGAGCAGCTCGCCGGCCCGCTCGGCCGTCGTCACGCTGCTGGTCGCCAGCTCGCTGATCTCCTGCGCGGCGACCTGGCTGCGCTCGGCGAGCTTGCCGACCTCGGTGGCCACCACCGCGAAGCCCTTGCCGTGCTCCCCGGCCCGGGCCGCCTCGATCGTCGCGTTGAGCGCCAGCATGTTGGTCTGGAACGCGATGTCGTCGATGATGCCGATCTTGCTGGTGATCTGCCGCATCGCCTCGAGGGTCTTCTTGACCGCCTCCCCGCCGCCATGGGCCTCGGTGGTCGCCTTCGTCGCGATGCCCTCGGTGGTCCCGGCGTTCTCGCTGTTCTGCGAGATCCCGGCGGACATCTGCTCGATGCTGGCGGTGGTCTCCTCGACGCTCGCCGCCTGCTCGGTCGCCGCCTGCGACAGGCTCTGCGACGCACCGCTGATCTGGCTCGCCGCGTTGGTCAGCTGGGCGGTCGAGTCGATCACCGAGCTCACCGTCTCGGAGAGCCGCTCGATCGCGCTGTTGAGCGAGCGCCCCATCCGCCCGACCTCGTCGCGGCTGCGCACGGAGACCCGCTGGTCCAGCCGCCCGTCGGCCAGCGCGGCGAGGACGTTCACCGTCTGGGCGAGCGGCCGCGAGATGGCCCGGCTGATCAGCTGGACCACGGTGAACGCCAGCACCACCGCCACCACGATCAGGGTCAGCATGATCACCCGCGAGGTGTCGTAGGCCGACTTGGAGTCCTTCAGCGTGCCCGCCGCGTCCGTGGTCTGCAGGGTGACCAGCTTCCCGGTGGCGGTGTCGATCGCCGCCGCGATCGGCTGACCCTGCGCCTTGGTCACCTTGTTGAAGTTGTCGTAGTCGTGCGCGGAGGCGAGCGGGATCAGCTTCTCCGACAACAGCGACTGGTACGCCCGCCAGGTATCGGCGAACGACTGCCGCTCCTGCGTGGCCCACTGCCCGGCCGAGGAGTTGAACTGCTCCCACATCTTGTTCAGCTCGTCGATCGCCGCGTGCAACGTCTTCTCGGCCGCCGAGGTGTCGTCGGCCGACTGCGCCAGCGCGAGCTCCCGCAGCCGGATGCGGACGTCCTTGTACGCCATGAGCACGTTGTCCACCGCCTGGACCTGGTGGAGATTCTCGTTGTACAGCAGGTTGAGCCGGTCCTGCGCACTACTGAGCTGGGAGAGGGCGAGCAGCCCGATCGCCAGCAGCTGGACCGACACCAGGATCGCCATGATGCGAAGCTTCCAGCCGACCGACAGATCGCGAAACGCGGACATCAATGAACGGCGCGGATTCCCGGTTGCCTCGACCATGCCAGCCCTCCTCGAGCGGTGAGTCCTCCTTTTGTGACATCGGCGCGGCCTCGCACCCGGATGAGACCTTTCCCGCAACCTGCTCGGCGGGCGCCACGTCCGTTCCGGTACCGGGTTCGGGCAGCCCGCGGGTCCCGCAACCCGCTCCAGCGCCCCGGCGGCGGCGCCGAGCGTGACGAGGACCCGGCGGGCGCCGGCGTGCTTGACCACGTTGGTGAGCGCCTCCTGCGCGGCGGGCGCCACATTCGTTCCGGTACCGGGCTCGGGCAGCCCGCGGGTCCCGCAACTCGCTCGGCGGGCGCCACGTCCGCTCCCGGAGCCCGGCCGGCGGGCGCGTCCGCGACCGTCCGTTCCCGGAGCCCGGCCGACACGGCTGTTGTCGGGCAGCCCGCGGGTCAGCCTCGGAGGTTGCGGTAGTAGCGGACGGCGCGGGCGGCGAGGCGTTCGGTGCTGCGGGCAGCGGTCACGGACCCGAGCATCGCGGGTGCGCCGGGCACGATCCGGCGGGCGACCCGGGCGGCGAACGCCCGCGCGACTCCGGCGCCGAGCGCCCGGGCCAAGGGCGCCACCGAGCGTGGGGCTCCGGTCCGGCGGCCGGCCTGCCGGGACTCCCGCACCGCGGCCTCGGCGGTCTCCACCGTGGCGTGGATCTGCTGCAGGACGAGAAGCTCGGCGGCCCGGCGGTGGTCCTCGGGGTCGTGCCCGTACGCGGCGGCCACGTGCAGCACCAGCCGCGCCTGCAGCCAGCCGAGGGCGGCCGCCTCGACGACGAGCCCGGCCGAACCGGCGAACCCCGCCGCGAAGCCCTGCCGCCGCGCCCGCCAGACGAACTCCCGGGTGATCGCCCGCGAGATCGCGTCACCGTCGACGCCCGGGTAGGTGACCCGGTACCACTCGACCTGCCGGCGTGCCCCCTCGCCGAGCCGCTCGACCGCCGCCACCGCGAGCCTCTCGGGGAGGAACGCGGGATCGATCGGCGCCGGCTGGATCCGGATATTTTCGGATACGGCCGATTCGACGGCCTCCACCGTGGCGATCGGCTCAGGCTCGACGAACGCGCGGGCCTCCGACTCCCCCACATCCACGGACGGTGTCGATTCCACTACCGCATCAGAATTAGTGACCTTCGCCACCGCTGTTGTCGCGGTGGCCTTCTTCGGGGCGGCCTTCTTCACCGTGGCCCTCTTGGCGGGCGGGTCGACGGGAGGTTCCGCCGCGGGTGTGACCTTCGTCGCCTCCGGGGCGGCCTTCTCGGCTGGAGCCGTCTTCTTGGCCGCGGTCTTCCTCGCTGGCTCCGCGGCCGTCCTAGCTGCGGTTTTCCTCGCGGGAGTCGCCCTCTTGGCCGCCGTGGCCCGCTTCGCCGGGGTCGTCACCACCGGCGGCGCCTCCTCTGCCACCGTCACCTCTGCCGCCGACGCCTCGGCCGCCGACGCCTCGGCCGCCGTCACCTTCGCCGCCGCTACTTCGGCCGCCGTTACTTCGGCCGCCGAAGCTTGGCCGGGCACCGCTTCGACGACGGGAAGCGGCTCAGGCCCGGTTACCGGGGGCTCGGCGGGAGGCGGCGGGGTGGGCTCGACGGGAGGCGGGCTGGCCTGCGCAGGGACGGTGCGGAAAGGGGTCGCCGCGACCGTGGGCGCGGTCGGCGCGAAGGGCGTGGTCTGGGCCGGCGTGCGGGGCCGGGGCGGCGTGGCCGGCGCATCCTCCGCGGCCGCGTCCCGGGGCGGCGGCTCGAACCGCAGCGCCGTGTCACCCAGAGCCTCGGCGCGTCGGGCACGGCCCGAGGGTGGGGCTTGTGGCGGTACCGAATCCGGTTTTGTGTCCTTTGTCGCCTTCCGACGCCCCGGCGGATTCGCGTCCTCTCCCATCTTCACGAGCGTAATGGCCAACCGCCCAGAGCACCCGCCACGCGCGCGACCAGCGCACACCCCCGCCCGACACACGGGTGGACCACCCACTTTGCCGGGTCTCGCCCCAAGCCTGTATCCTCGTACGGCGGTCTCTGGTGACAGGGATTGCTGGAGGCTTCGCCTAGTTCGGTCTATGGCGCCGCACTGCTAATGCGGTTTGGGTCTTAAAGCCCATCCCGGGTTCGAATCCCGGAGCCTCCGCGTAAGACCCGCAAAACCTGGTGTGTACACTAGGCAAGCACCGAGCGCCCGTAGCTCAACGGATAGAGCATCTGACTACGGATCAGAAGGTTAGGGGTTCGAGTCCCTTCGGGCGCGCGAGATCAAGAGGCGGTTGACCTGCGGAAACGTAGATCAACCGCCTCTCTTTGTTTGTCCACTGTGGACTTGATGTGTTCCAAATGTGTTCGGCTGTTTCGGAAGGGTCCAGCCCGGCCCGTGCCGATGGGCACCGGTCCGTGCCGACTGGTCTGGATCTTGGATGGTGACGCCAGCGGTCGAACCGCTCTCCAGCAGGGTTGTCCGGGCTTCTGACCTCGGCCGGATTTTCTGCCTTGACGAGAAGATCGTCTCCCGCCCCAGGGCCTCGGTGATCTTGCCAATTTTGGGTCACCGGTCTCGGTGCCAGCCCGGGGAGCCTGTACCGTTCGATAACTCGGTCAAGGGGGTTCTGACGTGCGCTTTTGTGCGTCCCCGCCGCGCTCGTCGTGGGCAGGCTGCAGGTCATGATCCTGTCGTTCGGGTATCTGGTGCTGCGCCAAGTCCTGCACCTGGTGATCCTGGGGCTGCGCGGCGAGCGGTCCAAGGAGATCGAGATCCTGGTACTGCGTCATCAGGTCGCGGTGCTGCGCTGTCAGGTCCACCGCCCAGACCTCGCAGCCGCCGACCGGGCGGTGCTGGCCGCGCTGTCTCGGCTGCTGCCGCGCCGGCAATGGCCGACGTTCTTCGTCACCCCGGCGACGCTGCTGCGCTGGCACCGCAACCTGATCGCTCGCAAGTGGACGTATCCGCGCCAGCGTCCCGGGCGTCCACAGGCGCGGGCGGAACTCCGTACCCTGGTCCCGCGCCTGGCCCAGGAGAACCCGACCTGGGGCTGCCGGCGCATCCAGGGCGAACTGGCCGAACTGGGCTACCGGATCGCGGCGAGCACCGTGTGGGCGATCCTGACCAAGGCCGGCATCGACCCGGCACCTCGCCGGGCTGTGCCGACCTGGACCCAGCTCCTTACCACCCAGGCCAAGGGCATCCTGGCCTGCGACTTCCTGCACGTCGACACGATCGGACTGACCCGGATCTACGTACTGTTCCTGATGGAGATCGAAACCCGCCGGGTCCGCATTCTCGGTGCCACCACGAACCCGACCGGCGCGTGGGTTGCCCAGCAGGCCCGCAACCTGTTGATGGAACTCGGGGAGAGGGTCGAGCGGTTCCGGTTCTTGATTCGCGACCGGGACGCGAAGTACACCGCCATGTTCGACCAGGTGTTCACCGCCGAGGGCATCAAGATCATACGGACGCCGCCGCAGGCGCCGAGGGCGAACGCCTACGCCGAACGGTGGGTGCGGACGGTACGCCGCGAGTGCCTGGACCGGATGCTCATCTACAACGCACGGCACCTGCTCACCACGCTGGGGCAATACGTCGCGCACGACAACGAACACCGACCACATCAAGGGCGCGACCAACGCCCTCCAGCCCTTGAGACCTTGCCGGCACCGGTCACCGATCTCACCACGGTCCGGGCCCGCCGCCGCAAAGTCCTCAATGGGCTGATCAACGAATACTCCCAGGCAGCATAGCCAGAACCGAGTTTTCGAACGGGACAGGGCCCGACGCGGTGAGGCGAAAATTAGGACAAACTAGCACTAAAGAGCATGGGCAATATCCGTAAGGCGGACGCAATCGAAGGGTTGCGGGTTCCCGGGCACTGTCGCCCAGCCGACGTGAGCCTAGGGATGGCGCAGCGCGGGTCGATTCGCGATGGCGAATCTGAGGTGGTCCGGATACGGCGATCGCCAGATCCGGCCGGCCCCCTCAGCCGGTGATCGTGGTCGGCATGACACGACACACGCCCGAACGGAGATCGATCATGCAGCTACGTCCTCGCCGCCTCGCCTGGCTGTTGGTTCCGCTCGCCGCGGGGGCCGGACTCGCCATCGCCAGCCCCGCCTTCGCCTCCGCCGGCCAGGCGCCGACCATCGTCGCCGTGAGTTCCTCGGGTACCCTGGCCTACGGCAATCTCGTGAATCTCAAGGCGCTGGTCTACCCGACCGACGGTGGCGGCACCGTGCGGTTCGCCGTGGACGGGGCGACGATTCCCGGCTGTGGGGCGGTGGGCTTCGGCTCCGGCGGCGGCGACACCTGGCAGGCGATCTGCAGCACCTACGTGCTGTCCCAGGGCACGCACACCATCACCGCCACGTACAGCGGCGACACCGGCTACGCCGGCAGCTCCGGCACCATGCAGCAGACCATTGATCCGAGCCCGGGATACTTCGTCGGCAAGCTGCTGTCCGGGGCCAACCCGAACCTGACCCTCTCCGTGGAGGGGGCGTCGACCAGCATCAACGCCCACATCATCCAGTCGACGGTCGACGGCACCGGGGACGACATCTGGGTCTTCAAGCCGGTCGCCGGCGGGTACCAGATCATCAACGGCCACAGCGGCATGTGCGTGACCACCACATACACCGCGGGAGCGGACCTGATCCAGCTCCCCTGCGTCGGCGTTCCCAACCAGACATGGCTGATGCCGGGCAGCTTCACGTCCGGCGGATACCGGTTCATCTGGGACGCGAACACCAACATGTACTTCGACGTCTACGGCGGCAGCACCGCCGCCGGGGCCCACATCGACAGCTTCCCGTACAACGGCTGGTACCCCAACCAGCTGTTCCTGCCGGTCCCGGCCGCCTAGGCCTATCGATGCGGGACACGACGAGGATGCTCGGCCGCAACGCGACGCTGCGGCGGCTGCTGGCGGCACTTGCGGTGTCGCAGTTGGGCGACTGGCTGTACAACCTCGCGCTGCTGGCCTTCGTCTACGACCGTACCCACTCGGTCACCTGGACCGCGGTGACCACAGCGGCACGGGCGCTGCCCATGGTGCTGCTCGGCCCCTTTGGCGGGGTGCTGGCGGACCGCTACGACCGGCGCCGGTTGATGATCGCCTCGGACGTGCTGCGGGCGGGCACGATGGTGCTGTTGGCCGTCGTGGCCGCGGCCGGCCTGCCGGTGGTCCTCGCGCCGGTGCTGGCGGCGGTGTCCACAGCGGCGTCGGCCGTCTATCCCCCGTCGGTGGCCGCGACGGTTCCGCGCATCGTCGATGATGCCGACTTGCCGGCCGCCAACGCCGTCCGGTCGGCGATCCAGTCGGTGTCGGTGATCGCCGGTCCGGCCGGTGGCGCCCTGTTGCTGCTGGTCGGCTCGCCGACCTGGGCGTTCCTGCTCAACGCCGCGACGTTCGCCGGGTCGGCGCTGCTGCTGGCCGGCCTGGTGCCGGGTGCGCTGTTCGCCCCGCCCGCCAGCAACGCCAAGGCAGCAGGTGTACTGCGGGAGCTGCGCACCGGGCTGTCGGCGTTGCGCGCCGACGCGGTGGCGGGGCGGATCGTCGGCGCCGACATCGTGTGCAGCCTGGCCTACGGCGCGCTGACGGTGTTGCTGCTGTTGCTGAGCCGCAGGCTCGGCGACGGTGATGCCGGCTACGGGTACCTGCTGGCCGGCTTCGGCGTCGGCGGGCTGGTCGGGGCGGCGGTGGCGGCGCGGCTCGGCGTGCGCAACGCGCGGTACGCCGTCGCCGGGATGCTGGTCGTGGTCGCGGTGCCCGCGGCGCTGCTGTCGGTCGCGCCGTCGCTGGTCGTCGGGGTGGCGTTGGCCGTCGCCTTCGGCGCCGGGACCGTCATGGTCGAGATCGTCGTGGACACCGCTCTGGCCCGCCGGCTGGACGAGACGGTCCTGGCCCGCGCCTACGGGCTGGCGTATCCGGCCAGTATCGGCGGCGTCGTGGCCGGCTCCCTGATCGCGGCGCCGCTCGTCGGGCTGTTCGGCTTGTCCGGCGCACTCGCCGCGGTGGGCGTTGTCGTCGTCGCCTACGCCGGCTGGCTCGCGCTCCCCGCCGCGCAACGGCAGCGGGCGCAACCGGCAGAGGTGGCCGCGCCGGTCGGTATCGGCACCATCTGATCCCACTGTGCCCGATGGTCGGATGGTGCAGCGTTCACCCCGGAACGTACCGTTCCGGGGTGAACCGTGAGCTGGTCAGCCCGGTCCTGGTCGGGCGCCGTGCCGAACTGGGCCGGCTGCGTTCCCTGCTCGACCGGGCGGTCGCCGGGGAACCGGTGGTGGCGCTGGTGGCCGGCGAGGCGGGGGTGGGCAAGAGCCGCCTGGTCCAGGAGATCGTCCGGATCGCGACGGAGTCGGGGGCTCGGGTCCTGGCCGGCGGATGCGTGGAGCTCGGTGGGCAGGGTCTTCCGCTGGCGCCGCTGGTGGACATGCTGCGCACCGTCGTCCGGTCGACCCCGGCGGAAGAGCTGGAGCATTGCCTCGGTCCGGCCCGCAGCGAGTTCGCCCGGTTGCTGCCCGAGCTCGACCCGGACACCCGGGGCGGCGCCCCGCAGGAGGGGTCGCCGACCCAGTTGCTGGAGCACGTGCTGAGGCTGATCACCCGCCTCGTCGCGAACCGGCCGCTGCTGCTGGTCGTCGAGGACCTGCACTGGGCCGACCGCTCCACCCTGGACCTGCTGGTGTTTCTGGTCCAGACGCTACGCGAGCTCGACGTGCTGCTGGTGCTGACGTACCGCTCCGACGAGCTGCACCGCCGGCACCCACTGCGCCCGGTGGTCACCGCCTGGGAGCGGGTGCGCAGCGTCGAACGCATCGAGCTGGGCCGGTTCAGCCGGGCGGAGGTGGGCCAGCAGCTGCGGGCCATCCGCGACGCGACACCCACCGCCCAGTTCATCGATGTGGTCTTCGAACGCTCGCAGGGCAACGCCTTCCTGGTGGAGGAGCTCCTCGCCTCCGTCGACACCGGCGCTGACCCTGGCGATCTGCCGCCGTCGCTGCGCGACGTGCTGCTCGCGCGTACCGAGACGGTGTCCGACGCCGCGCAACGGATCCTGCGCACCGCCGCCGCGGCCGGGCCGTCGGTGCAGGAGCGGCTGCTGGAGGTCGTCGCCGGGATGGCCGAGTCGCAGCTGTACCCGGCGCTGCGCGAGGCCGTCGAGCACCACCTGCTGGTGGTCGACCAATCCGGGCATGGCTACGCCTTCCGGCACGCGCTGACCCGTGACGCCCTGTACGACGACATGCTGCCCGGCGAGCGGGTGCGGCTGCACGCGGGATACGGCGCGGCGCTGTCGGCCGATCCGGCGCTGCTCGGCGACGACGGCGCGGTCGCGGCGACGCTGGCCCATCACTGGTACGCCGCGCTGGACCTCCCTCGGGCACTGTCCGCGTCGGTGCAGGCCGGCCGGCAGGCCGTCGCCGCGTTCGCGCCGGCGGAGGCGCTACGCCACCTGGAACGGGCGTTGCAGATCTGGGCCCGCGTCCCGGACGCGGTCGAGCGCGCCGGTGTGGACTGGATCGCGCTGAACATCCTGGCCGCCGAGGCCGCGTTCAGCGCAGGCGAGCCGAACCGCGGCCTGTCCATTGTGGACCAGGTGCTGGCCGACGCGGAGTCGGTCACCGATCCGCTGCGCAGAGCCTCAGTGGTGGAGCGGCGGGCGTTCATGCTGCGCGGGCTGGGCCGCGACGAGGAGGCCGCACAGCAGCTTCGCGACGCGCTGGCGCTGCTGCCGCAGCAGCCGGTCACCCTGACCCACGCCGTGGTGCTGGCGTCGCTGGCCAACTCGCTCATGCGCATCGACGACATGGGTGGCGCCGCGGCGACTGCCCGACAGGCGGTCGCCGCGGCCGCCGAGTTCGGCGCCACCGCGCAGCAGGCCGATGCCCTCATCACCCTAGGCGGCGCCGTGACCTACCTCGGCGACGCGCCCGACGGGCTCACCGCGTTGCGTGAAGGTCTTGACCTGGCGGAACGCCACGACCTGCACGCCGTGAGCGCGCGGGGCTACACCAATCTCTCCGACGTCCTGGCGATGCTCGGCCGGCACGGCGAGGCCGTCCAGGTCGCCCGGACCGGCGTCGCGCTGGCCGGGCAGGTCGGACTGGCCCGATCGTGGGGCGCGATGATCACCGGAAACCTGGCCGAACCGCTGTTCCGCCTGGGCCGCTGGCGTGAGGCCCTCGACCTCATCACCGAGTCACTCGCCGACGATCCGACCGGCACGTTCGCCAGCACGCTGCTGTTGCAGCGGGCCGAGCTGCAGCTGTGGCAGGGCGACGCGCAGCGGGCCGAGCACGACGTCCGCGAAGCCCGGCGCCACTTCGGCGACGGCGTCGACGTGCAGTTCACGGCGCCGATGGTGTACATCGAGGCGGAACTGGCCCGCGGCCGGGGCGACCTGACCGCAGCTCGGCAACGCCTGCAGGCCGAGCTGCACGGGCCGATCACCGGCACGTACGTGCGCTACGCCTGGCCACTGCTCTGGCTCGGCATGCGGATCGAAGCCGACACCGCCGCCGGTACACCGGCGCCGGACGCTGCCATCATCGCGCGGCGCGATGCGCTCCAAGCCCTCGCCGCCACCGTCCAGGCGACCACCCTGCCCGCACGCGCGTATCGGACGCTGGTGGCCGCCGAAGCGGCTCGCCTGGACCACCACGACGAGATCGCCGCCTGGCAGGACGCGGTCGCCGCGACCCGTGCCGCCGATGAGGCACTCCTGCTGTGCTACAGCCTGTTCCGGCTCGCCGAGGCCCAGGCAACCGACCCGGCGACCGGCGCGGAAGCCGCGACCGCCACAGCGGCGCAGTGCCTTCGTCTCGCCGACGAACTGGCCAGCGTCACGGCCGACGACATCCGGACCCTGGCCCGGCACGCCCGGCTGCGGGTCGGACCGGCCACCTCCGGTCCGGCCGACGCGCCTCAGCCACGCCCGGACCTGCGGTTCCGGCTCACCGACCGCGAGCGCGAAGTCCTCGCCCTGGTCGCCGAGGGCCGCTCGAACGGACAGATCGCCACAGCGTTGTACATCAGCCCCAAGACGGCCAGCGTCCACGTGTCCAACATCCTGGCCAAACTCAACGTCTCCACCCGTACCGAGGCGGCCACCCACGCCCACCGCCTCGGTCTGCTGCCCGCACACTAAGGAAGAGCTGCCCCGATGGCACATCTCACCGCTCGACTCGAGCGCCGGGTCCAGGCAGACTTTCCACACCAAACCGATCTTGTCGCAGCGCGCCTGGAAGCGTTGGGACACACGATGTCCACCGCGTATTCGTTCGATCCTGACGGCAACGAGCGCTTCCTGGCCGCCGTCATCATCTTCGCCGAGGGCAACCTCCAGCGTCTCGACGGCGCCTGCGGGTGCCGACAATGTCGTCTGCCCTGGTCACGGCTCCCTGAGCAGGAGAACAGGATCTTGCCATGGCTGATGTTGCTGGCGTGCGTCCGATCGGTGGCGATGACTGGGCGATGATGCCAGGCTGTGCTGCTTCGACTGGCGTACCTCGGCGTGACCAACGCGCTCGCGCTGCTACGGCCGCTGCCGATGAGCGAGCGGGACAAGGACACCGAGATCCTGGTGCTCCGGCACCAGATCGCGGTCCTCGAGCGGCAGCTGGATGGTCAGAAGGTCCGGTTCACCGCGGCCGACCGGGCGTTTCTCGCCGCGCTGCTGCACCGGCTGCCCCGTAACGTGCTCCGAGGCATCCGGCTGCTGATCCGCCCGGAGACCGTGCTGCGCTGGCACCGCGACCTGATCACCCGCCGACACGCGATGATCCCCCTTTCCAAACGGGCCGGGCGACCGCCCACCGTCCGCTCCATTCGCGTCCTGGTGCTGCGGCTGGCCCGCGAGAACAGCACGTGGGGCTACCGGAGCATCCACGGCGAACTGCTCGTGCCGGGCATCAAGGTCGCCGCCTCGACCGTCTGGGAGATGCTCAAGGACGCCGGCATCGACCCGGCACCCGACAGGACATCGCAGACCTGGTCGGCGTTTCTGCGCTCCCAAGCCCAGGCCATCATCGCCGCGGACTTCTTCGAAACCTCCACCCTGACCGGCGCCAGACTCCATGTCCTGACCGTCATCGAGCACGCCACCCGCCGGGTGCGCATCCTCGGCGTCACCACCCACCCCAGCGCAGCGTGGGTGGCCCAGGCCGCCCGCAACCTCGCCATGGACATCGAAGACGCAGGATGCTCCGTGAAGTACCTTCTCCGTGATCGCGACGGCAAGTACCCGGCCCTGTTCGACGCCATCCTCGCCGACACCGGCATCACGGTCGTGCTCAGCGGCGTCCGAGTCCCGCGAATGAACTCGATCATGGAACGATGGATCCAGTCCTGCCGACATGAGCTGCTCGACCGCACGCTCATCTGGAACCAGGCGCACCTCCTGCACGCCCTGCGCGAATACGAACGCCACTTCAACGCGCATCGACCCCATCGCGGCATCTCCAACGCCAGGCCGCTGCGCCTGCTCCCGGATCCGATCACCGATCCGGCTACGGTCGAACAGATGGCCATCCGCCGAAACGACCGGCTGGGCGGCCTCCTCCACGAATACGAGCATGCCGCCTGAGCTGCCCGGATCAGGTTTCCGGCACCCACAACGTTCCCTGTTTTGCATCGGCCGAGAACCCACAGGCTCTGTAGAAGGCGTGGGTCGCAGGCTTGCGCGAGCCCGTCATCAGCATCGTCTTGTAGCAGCCCGCATCCCATGCGGCTTGGAATGTGCCGCGGCCATGACCTGCTTGCCCAGGCCTGCACCCCGCCACGATTTCTCGACGACATTGTCGATGATGGCGTAGAGTGACGCCGATCGAGTTATGATCGGTTACCGTGAATTCGGCAGGCCTCCTGTCCTTCTCGTGCTCCGGCCACTACGGCGATCACTTTAACGACGTTCGTCTCCGATGGGGATTCAGGAACGCCTGAGCGAGTTGATCGAGGTTCTACGCGTAACCAGACGCATGGCCTGCTCGCCAGGGGCGAAGACGAGACGGCCATGCCGGCTGAGATGATCGGTGAAGGACGAAACACCGCAACGAACCGGCAAGGTCGTGTCCAATCATGCGCCGTGCACACGGGTGACCGTCTCCCAAGCGGCCGGTGGCACGTTCGGGAGAAGAGCGTTCGTCATTTTGACTCTGCCAACTTCGTTCCACCGCGGCGTGTGCGTGGTCATGTCGCTCGTCGCATCAACTCCAGGCGCCCGCCGGTAGATAGGGCGGCCAGGATGGTGGCGAGCATCGGCGGTACGGCAACGACCAGCAGCAACGCGAGCCACGGCGTATGCCAGTTGGTCTCGACGTTGTAGGCGACGTAGCCGGCGGCCGGCCCGATCCCGGCGGCCAAGCCGAGCGGGGTGGCCAGACCGACGATCAGCGCGGCCTGGCCGGCCCGGATGCGCCGGCGGATGTTCGGCGTGGCCCCGACGGCGACCATGGTGGCCAGGTCGCCGCGCATCTCGGTGGCCGCGAGCCCGACAGCAACGGTGCTTGCGATCGCCGTGACGAGCGCGCTGACTGCGGCGAGGACGTAGAACATGGTGCTGGTCTCGCTGACCGACCTGTCGTGTGCTGCGATCACGTCCGGCACGATCGGCGCCGATGGGGCCTGGCTCGCGTGTAGCTGTGCCTGCAGCAGCAGCTGGGTCGCGGCCGCAAGCTCATTTGGACGTGGCGGTCGAACGGTGTCGACAACGATGGCGTTGACCGCGGTGGTGAGACCGATTCTGCGTGCGGTGTCCGGCGAGATGAGCAGGCCCGGGAGGTTTGTGAAGTAGGTCCCGGTGGCGGCGATGCTCGCCGGGAGCTCCTGTTCGGCACCCTTCTCGGAGGCCAGCGTCACCCGTCCGTCGCTGATCAGCGTGTCGTTGAACGCGACCGCGCCACCCGCCCGGAGCGCGTCCGACTCGGCGGGGGTAGCCGCGCGTCCGGTGACCAACTGGATGATCTCATCACCACCGACGGCAATGCCGCGCTGCTCCATGGCGGCCAGCGCGGCGCCATCGGCGGTGCCTTCGATGGGCCGGGCCGTTGGTATGAAGACTCGGCCGCCCGGCGAACCGGTCACGATCTCCAGCCTGATGAGGTTGCGGCTGGGCAGGGTCGACGCCAGGCGTCGCAGACCGTCCTCGCCCAGCAGGTCCGCCACCTCGGCCGGCAGCATCACCTGCCCTGGGCGAGCCTCCTGCCGCGAGGGCGTGATCTGCCCCCGCGCATCGCCGACGAGCGTTAACGCCACCGTTCCGGCGACCGCGGCGGTCACGGCGGCCACCGCCGACGCGGTGCGCAGGTAGTGCCGCGCCGCGTGTCGGGTTGCCAGCCGGGCGGTGAGCGGCAGCATGCGTGCGGCGTGGCCGCAGCCACGGCGCACGAGTGCCGGTATGACGGCCACTATTCCGGCGAGCTGCGCGACGCCGCCCGCCGCGATGAGCTCCGGCCGCCCGTCCGGATTCGCGGTATATCCCAGCATGGCCGTCCCGGCAGCCGCGCACAGCAACCCACCGACCAGCCAGCGCAGGTCGCCGGTGGAGCGGGACCGGCTCGTGCTGGTCTCGGACCGGACCGGACGATTCCCGGCGGTGCGCGCCGGAAGGTAGGCGGCGAGCAGGCCGATCACGACCACAAGCAGCGCGACCGCCGCGACCTGCGCGGGCGGGATCGAGGTATCGATCAGCGGGTGATCGGCGACCTCCTCGATCGCCCGGCCGGCCAGCGCGAACGTCAGCAGGCCGAGGACGACGCCGAGCACCGCGGCGGCAACGCCGAGGATCAAGCCAGCGGCGAGGACGACCCGGCCGGCCTGGCGCGACGTGGCACCCACCGCAGACATCATCAGCAGTTGTTGCCGCTGGCGTCTCGCGCCGATCATGAATGCCGCGCCGGCGAGGAGGACCACCTGAGCGCCGGCGAACGCCACGACGACCGTCGTAGCCGCGGCCTCGATCGCCCGCTGCCCGCTGTCGGGTTGCAGGGCCCTCCGGTCGACGTAGCTCAGCCCCGGCACGTCGGCGCCGGGCGGCGACCAGGACGCGGAGCCGCCGGGTAGATCGACAAGCAGCTGCCGGTGCGCGCCGGCCGACAGGGCAGCCTCCGCGGACACGATCAGCGCTGGGCGCCGCAACGACCTGCTCAGGTCGACAACACCCACGACGGTCAGCTGCCGCATCGGCATGCCGGCCTCGATCTGCTGGCCGACGTCGATGTGTAACTGCCGGGCTAGGGCCCTGGTCAGCGCCACCTCAGCCCTGCCCTGTGGCGCTCGACCGGCCCGCCGGACGTACCTACCCTCCGCGATCACGCCCGTGACGTCGACCGCCTCGTAGTCGTATACGCCCAAGCCCTGTGGGCTCCGCACGATGGTCCTGCCGTCCGCGACCGGCTCGGTTCGGCTGCCGGCCGGCAGCGACGCGGCCACGCTTGCCACGTCATCCGCGCCGACCAGCAAGTCGGCCCGGCCCAGTTGGAAGGTCGCCTGCTGCGCGGACGTGCCGCTGAGATTTCCCCACGAGACGACGAGGACGACGGCGGCATATGCGGGTACGAAGAGCATGAGCAGGATCAGGAGGTTACGCGTCTTGTTACGCCAGATCGAGCGACGGCCGATGCGCAGCGCGACACGCCACGAGCCACCGAACCCCGACCTGGGTCGTGCCGGCGCCGGCGTCGGACTCACGAGGAACCCCCGAGCAGGTGCTCGACCGGGACGCGTGGTCCGGTGGTGTCGGTGAGCCGGCCATCGCGCAGGAAGATGGTGCGGTCGGCCCAGCCCGCATACCGCGGCTCATGCGTGACGAGGACCCCGGCCGCGCCGGCGTCGACCCTGCCGCGCAGGACCTCGAGGACCGCCTCGCCGGTGCGGGAGTCCAGCGCGCCGGTCGGCTCGTCGGCCAACACCAGTCGTCGATCGCCGATCAGCGCTCGAGCGATGGCGACCCGCTGCTGCTGCCCCCCGGACATCTGGTCGGGGAAACGACGCGCCAGGTGACCGACACCGACCTCCGCGAGCGCGGCAAGCGCCTCCCGCCGGGCGGCACGGACGCTCAGGCCCGCCAGTTCGCGCGGCAGCGCGACGTTCTCGGCCGCGGTCAGGTCCGCGATGAGATTGAGATTTTGGAAGACGTAGCCGATCCGGTCGCGCCGCAACCGTGCCAACTCGGTCGCGGTCAGGCTGCCCAGCGCGACGTCCTCCACGGACACCACGCCCGATGTCGGCAGATCGAGGCCACCGGCGATCGCGAGCAGCGTCGACTTGCCGGAGCCGGACGGGCCCATGATGGCGACCAACTCGCCCGCGTGGACCTCGAAACTCACCTCGTCAAGCGCCCAGACGTCGTCATCGCCGGAGCGGAAGGTCCGACTCACATTCGCAAACCGCAGCACGATGTCGCTCACCGCGTGCCCCCGGCCGACGGCTGCTCGGCGGCCTCGACGGGCGCGCCCCACCCGCGATCCGCCGGGGCAGGCGCCGGCGAACCGGATGATGACCTGTGGCGCAATACCGTGGCCTCGATGTGGTCGAGCCAGCGAAGCTCGCTGTCCAGGGCGAACATCAGGTGATCGAGGAGCAGTATCCAGGCCAGCTCCTTCGCCGGATCAGCACGCCTGCGCAGATCGGTGTGGTCACGCATCTGCCGCATCGACTCAACCCGCTGGGCCTGGACAATCCCGGCCACGTCCGCTTGCGGCGTGGTCACGGCAATGGCCAGCTTGATCGCCAGTTCGCTGCGTGAACGGTCCGTGTTGGTCACCGGTGTGGCGAACCATTCGGCCAGCGCCGCCTGTCCTTGCTCGGTCATCGCGTACACCGTTCGGCCCTCGTCGTTCTGCCCTACCGAGTCGACGAGGCCGTCGCGGTGTAGCCGCTCCAGCGTCGTGTAGATCTGGCCGACGTTGAGCGCCCACATTCCCCCGGTCCGCGTATCGAGTTCGGTCCGCAGCTGGTAGCCGTACTTCGGACCATCACTGAACAGCGCCAGCAGTCCCCAATGCACCGCACCTCTCCGCATGGCGGCGAGCTTACCAAGTAACTAGTTACTTGGTAAGCTCGCCCCGGCATGCGGTCACTTGCGGGGGGCGACCAAAGATCGCTAGGGAACACGAAGCTCGTGGAGAGGGTCGCGTCGCGCTGCGATGAGTGCCGGCGGAAGCGCGGCGAGGAGCGCTGCGATGATGGCCGTGATCGAAACCGCAGCGATGAAGGTGAACGGCGGCGTGATGTTCCCGGTGGCGTTGAGCGTTATCACCGAGATTGTGATACCTGCCGCGACGCCCGTGACCGCAAGGATGCCGACCTGCGTAAGCAGGAGCGTGACGATAAGCATCCGGGTGGCACCGAGCGCGCGACGGCGACCGAAGTCCCGTCGCCGCATGGTGACCAATGCGAGCAGGTTGATGCTCGTCAGAGCGGCTGAGGTTGCCAGGATGCCTAGGATGGTGCCGCGTCCGTAGGTGTTGAGTTCGCCGTTGACCACGGCCCGTACCGCGGCGAGCTGAGCAGAGGTTTCAAGGTGGATCTTGGACTGGTCGGCGCCGGCGAGCAAGCCGTTCAGCAGGCGGGTTACCACGGCGACCTCGGCTGGGGACGTCGCAAGGACAACAAGCACTGTGACTGGAGGGGCATCGAGTGTGTCGCCGGTCCAGTCGACGGTTACAGGACGAACGACTAACGGTTCGAGGAATGCCAGATACGCCGGAACGCGCAGGCCGACGGTGACGGCGACGCCCTCCCCATCTTCGGTGAGCAGACCACCTTGGCCGTCGACCAGACCGAGATTCAAAGCTGCCAGCGGCGACGCGATCGCCGTCGGTGGCCGAGCCGGAGCGCCTGGCCCCACGCTGGAGTGCGGATCGGTGAGTCCAGTTACCGCGCCGTACAACGGCCGGATCGGGACGGCGGTGCCGTCGGGTATGCCTGCGTTGTGCGCGTCTGTGGGCGGCCCAAGCGCGGTTATCGCAGCAATGCCCCGCACCGTTTGCAACTGATCGATGATTTCGGTGCTGATCCCGGCAGATGCGTCGGCCCGGACAACGATGCTACGGGTGTCGAGGGCATCGATGTGGGCGATGACCGCTTGTTGTGCCGCCGCGGTGCGAGCGGAGGTGAGTAACACCGCCACGCACATCCCGGCGACAACGGCGACGGTGAGCAGGCTTGCTACGACCTGGCTTCGCGCACTGGCGTAGGCTTCGCGCAGCACGGCAGTTGCAGAGGAGGTGTTCACAACGAGACGTGTTGATCGCACGAGCTGGCGAGGTTCGGGTCGTGCGTGGCGATGATCACTGTGGCTCCCGTTGCAGCATGGCTGCGTAGAGCGGACACGACAAGCTGCGCCGTGGCGGGATCAAGGTTGCCGGTCGGTTCGTCCGCCAGGACCACAGCTGGGCCCGCGAGTAGCGCGCGGCACAGGGCGATTCGTTGTGCCTGACCACCGGAGATCTGACCGGGTTTGTGCGACGCACGCAACTGTACGTCGAATCGCTCGAGTAACGCGTGCGCCTGTGTGATCGCGTCCTTGCGGGACTGGCCGCGGTACAGGGCAGTTTCGACGATGTTGTCGAGTACCGTCCGGGTGGGATCGAGCGCAGCGTCTTGGAACACGAATCCGAAGTGCCGTGCTCGCAGGCGGGCGCGGCCGCTGTCGCTCAGGGTATTGACCGGTGTGCCGTCGTAGAGCACATAGCCACTGCTCGCTCGCAGCATCAGGCCGAGGATATAGAGCAGGGTCGACTTACCGGTTCCTGACCTGCCCGTCAGGGCCGTGACCGTTTCTCGGGGGAACTCCACGTGAAGGTTGTCGATGATGGGGTTGTCGACGACGTAGCTGAACTTCAGACCCGACGCGGCAAGGAGCGGTACTGCGGCACTAGTCATGGCTGCCCGGTTGAAGGTTGCCGGGGGCTCGGACGACGTCTCCGGCCGCGATCCCATCGACGACGGCGGAGCCGGAACCGTTCGCGACCACAGTGACCGGGCGAAACACCCCCGATTCGAGAACGACGCCTGTACGTCCGCTCGCATCGGTCACCAGCGCCACGGTGGGGACGACGACTCCTGAGGTGGGCGCTATGAGCCAGATGCGGCTCGGCAAGAGTGTCACCCCGTCTGTCTTGATGGATGCGCATTGGGAGGCGCAGATGGTGTCTGCTCCAGCAGCCGTGAGGTGGGCGGTCTTGGCTCCCTGGTCGCCGGAGGTGATGTCGGCCACCTTGGCCTGCCAGCGGCTGCCGACGCCATCGATGTCTACCGCCATACCAGCGTTGATGAGGCGGGCCTGGTTTTCTGGCAGATCGATGGTGAACTGCGGAGCGTCAGGAAGCACCTGGACGGCAGGTTCGCCCCCGGACAATCGGGTGCCGACGGTGACTTTCGCGTCGAGAGCGAGGCGGGCAGGAAGTTGCGGTACGAAGATGACATCCCCAAGCCGAACCACGCCGTCTGGCGTGAGCTTACGGCTTTTCTGCCAGGCGCGTACCGCGCCAGCGACGGCATCGTCGAACTTGCCGTCCGCGGTTCCGTTGGGATAGCCCATCTTGGTCAGCATCCGCTGCAACTGCGCCACGTCGGCACCCTCGTCGCCTTGGTGCAGCTCGCGGAAGGCGGGAACGCTGCCGGCTGCGACAACGGCCGGTCGTAGATCGACGGTGTACAGGGTCGACCCCGACTCGACCGCTGTTCCCGCCTTGAGCGTGATGGTCGTGATGATGCCTGACGCACCGTTGGCAAGTGTCGCGGTGGGGGACCAGCGGGCGGAGGCGTTCAGCCGAATCGCCTGCTCGACAGTCCCAGAACTCGCGGATACCAGCGTGTACGACGGGGAGTCGAGAACGGCCGGTGCAGGCCCGAGCAGGGTGCGGAGGGCCCAGCCTCCCGCCAGCCCGGCGACAGTGAGAACGGCGGCGCCGATGATCCACGTAAGGCGGAGACGCCGCCACACCCTAGACATACTCGGATGCCTCAGCTACGGCTGGGGACATGTGATGAACACTTTGTCGATCTCCGCCTTTGATCGGCCCGGACTGAAGACGTTCTCGTAAGGGTCCCACAGCGGATTGCCATTGCTGATCATCGACTCCACGGACTTCTGTTTGGTCGGCGGCTTCGGGACATCGTAGCCGAGCTTCTTGACGCACTCACCGGTAGCGACGAGCGCATCGTAGTGAGCCTCCGCTTGCGCTTGTGTCAGCGGAGGCGGGGTCTTGTCGAAGTCGAACTTCGCCTTGCAACTGTCAGTGTCACGGTTGAACTGGTCCTCCTGCGCGATCGGTATCCCTCCGGTGGGTTCCCAGCCGCCGTCAGGATCGATGGTGATCTGCCATCCCAACCCTCGCATACAGCTAGCCATTTTCTCGGCGCCAGCATAGATGCTGTTCTTGGCCGGGGTGGGCTGCGGCGTGGCTTGCCCGGTCTGCTTGTCGCTACACGCGGTCACCGCCACGGCCAGGGCCGCAACGGTGACCACTGCTACTGCACGCTTCGTGATCATCTCATCCTAATTGATGCAGGAGGCGCTCCAGCTGTCCATGGCGCCATCCGTTTGCACGGCCCAAGAGTCCACGGAGGACCAGCCCGAAGCATAGTAGTGGTCGTAGGAGACGCTGAGCTGGAGCCCCGTCCACGTCTTCTTCTTCAGTGTCCCGCCGAGGGTGTGATTGTGGTAGCCGTTGCCGTAGCCGCGGCTGAAGGTATTGACCAGGTAAGACCCGCCGCAGTTCTTCACCCCACCTGTGTGAATGTCAGCGAAGCTCGGCGTTGCCGCCAGTCCGATCAACCCCATCGACGCGACCGCGATCACTGCGCTGCGGCGAAGCGTTCCGCCCAGCCGATGGCCTTCCCGACGCCCTGTCGACTCGCCCACACGAACCGCCTTTCCATTGATATGCTGCCGGCCATCCACTGATCGGCGTGACCGCATCGAACCTCGTACAGGTCCAGCGAAATCGAGACAAGACCATCTGCTGGAGTTCCCGGCGGCGGATGGTTGCTACCCTGGCGGATTCCCTGGCAGGCGGGGCGGTTCACCAGCCGTCCGTGCTGATGCCCGAGGAGGCGGTGAAAGGCCATGCGCGCAAATCCTTCCGGCAGCTCGGCCGTGTACGCCGTACTGGGCCCACTGGCGCGTCTCCGTTCCCAGGTCTACTGCCCGCAGGAACGCACGAAAAAGGACGGGCCGCGATTATTGGCGCCAGGACGGCCGCCCCGTTTCGCGCGATGGTCAATCCGTATTTGAGTGACCACGCTAAGCTATCCAATGAATGTACCCATGTCAATGAGATCGGGATGGGGTAACTGTTCAGCTGGTTGTGGGCGTCCAGGTATGTCCATTGTGGGAGATCGGTGAGTGCTTCGAGGGCATTGATGCTGTGTTTGCGGGCGGTGGCCAGGTAGCTGCGGATGGCGCAGAAGGTTTCGGCGCCGGTCCAGGTGCGCAGGCCGCCGCTGATCTTCTGGCGGAGTTTGACCATGCGGATGTCGCGTTCGGCGAGGTTGTTGTCGAACGGCACGCGCAGGTCGTGGGCGAAGCGCAGCACGTCGGTGGCGAAGCCGCCGAGGCGGGCCAGGAGGTTGACCGCGGGTGAGCGGGCGCCGTGTCCTGGCGGTGTGGGGTTGGCGGCCTTCCCGGCGGTGATGATGTCGGTGTAGCGGTTGCGGTAGACGCCCAGCAGCCGTTGGCCGATGGCGTGCGCGCCGGCGGTTCGTGCCGAGCGGGCGATGTCGTTGATCTCGCACAACAGCCTGGTCATGTCAGCCGCCCAGGTCTGACCCGGATCCGCGGATAGGAATATAACACCGTGTGGCATAGATGAACGGATGCCTTGCCAGCAGGGATGATTGGGCTTGTCGAAGGACCAATCT